>JAEWVY010000347.1 GCA_023396625.1 Pseudomonadota bacterium
CCCAGCAAGGCCCTGATCAAGAGCGCCAAGCTGGCGCAGCAGATGCGCCACGGCGCCCGCTACGGCCTGAGCGACACGGCACCGGTGTTCAGCTTCAAGACCGTGATGCAGCGCGTGCACGCGGTGATCGCCGCCATCGCGCCGCACGACAGCGTGCAGCGCTACACCGACCTGGGCGTGGAAGTACTGCAGGGCCACGCCCGGATCCTGACGCCGTGGAGCGTGCAGGTTACGCGGCACGACGGCAGCCAGCAGGTGCTGACGACGCGCGCCATCGTCATTGCGGCAGGCGCCCACCCCTTCGTGCCGCCGCTGCCCGGCATCGACGAAGTGGGTTACGTGACCAGCGACACGCTCTGGGAAGAATTTGCAAAACTGGACGAGATTCCGAGGCGCATGGTGGTGCTGGGCGGCGGCCCCATTGGCTGCGAACTGGCGCAGAGTTTTGCACGCCTGGGCGCGCAGGTCACACAAGTGGAAATGGCGCCGCGCATCATGATGCGCGAGGACGAGGAGGTATCGGCACTGGCGAAAAATTCGCTGCAAGCCGATGGCGTGCGCGCGCTCACCGGCCACAAGGCGCTGCGGGTAGAGCCGCACCCCGTTCGGCCTGAGCCGGTCGAAGGCGGAGCAAGCGCGTCGACCGGCGCGACGCAAGCCGGCGGCGTGCTGGTGGTCGAGCACGACGGGCAGGAGTCGCGCATCGAGTTCGACGCCCTGCTGTGCGCGGTGGGCCGCGTGGCCCGGCTGAGCGGCTATGGTCTGGAAGAGCTCGGCATCCCGGCCAGCCGCACCGTGCAGACCAACGAGTACCTGGAAACGCTGTACCCCAATATCTTCGCCGCGGGCGACGTGGCCGGCCCCTACCAGTTCACGCACACGGCAGCGCATCAAGCTTGGTACGCGGCCGTGAACGCACTGTTTGGCGACCTGAAGAAATTCAAGGCCGACTACTCGGTCATCCCCTGGACCACCTTCATCGACCCGGAAGTGGCGCGCGTGGGTCTGAACGAGCAGGAAGCCCGGGAGAGGGGCATCGCCCACGAGGTCACGCGCTACGGCCTGGACGACCTGGACCGCGCCATCGCGGACAGCGAGGCCCATGGCTTCGTGAAAGTGCTGACCGTGCCGGGCAAGGACACGATCCTGGGCGTGACCATCGTCGGCACGCACGCGGGCGACCTGCTGGCCGAATACGTGCTGGCCATGAAGCACGGCCTGGGTCTGAACAAGATCCTGGGCACCATCCACACCTACCCCACACTGGCCGAGGCGAACAAGTACGCCGCAGGCGAATGGAAGCGCGCGCACCAGCCGACCCGGCTGCTGCAATGGGTGGCGCGTTACCACGCCTGGAAGCGAGGCTGATGCATGCGCCCCCGAAATACTCTTTTTTTGATAGCTATATCTTTATATGTGACGCTGGGAAATGGCGTTTTTTGTCAAGATATTCCATCGGCAGGCACCGCACCGGCCACCGTCCCGCCGCATCCGGTCCAGCCGCTGGCGTTGACCCCTTTTTCCACCAGCACCGGCAGCGGCGTGCCCGCGCCCTGGCGCGTGGTCGGCCTGCCGGGCAACAAGGTGCCGCTGGCTCACTTCAGCCTGACCCGACTGGACGGCGAGCGGGTGGTCGAACTTGCCACCCGCGGCGCCTATGGCACCTGGGTCCACGACGTGCCCGGATGGACGCCCGGGCCCTCGGCACGGCTGCGCTGGCGCTGGCGGCTGGACGAGCCCGTGCCCGGAGCCGACCTCAGGCGCAAGGAAGCGGACGACGCGGCGCTCAAGCTGTGCGTCATGTTCGACCCTCCGCTCGACGGCCTGCCCTTTGGAGAGCGCGCCCTGTTGCGGCTGGCGCGCGCCGTGTCCGGCGAACCCCTGCCCGCGGCCACGCTGTGTTACGTCTGGGACCCGGCGCTGCCTGCCGGCACGGTGCTGTCGAACGCCTACACCCGCCGCATGCGCTGGATGGTGGTCGACGGGGCCATGAGCCCTCTGGCATCCTGGCGCAGCCACAATCGCCCGGTGGCCGCCGACTATTTGAAGGCCTTTGGCGACGAAAGCCGGACCGTGCCCCCGGTGGCCGCCATCGTGCTCGGCGCTGACAGCGACAACACGGCAAGCCACAGCCTGGGGCGGCTGGGGGATGTCACACTCACGCCATGACGTCGTTGCCGGGCCTCAAACATCTCGTCCTGCTGGGCGCGGGCCACGCGCATGTGCATGTGCTGCACGCGCTGGCGCGGCAGCGCCCGGCCGAGCTGAGGCTGACCGTGATCACGCCCTACACCCGGCAGATGTATTCGGGCATGCTGCCGGGCGTCGTTGCGGGCCACTACAGCCCGGAACAGGGCAGCATCCCGCTGGGCAAGCTGATCCAGCGCAGCGGCGCGCGCCACATCCAGGCCTCGGGCACGGCCATTGACGCCAATGCCCGGACCGTGACGCTCTCCAATGGCTGCACCATGGCCTTCGACTGGCTGAGCCTGAACACCGGCCCGGTCATGGACCGGGACCTGCTCGACCGGCAGATGCCCGGGGCGCGTGAGCACGCGCTGTTCCTGCGGCCCATCGAAACCTTTGCCCACCTGTGGCCCCAGGTGACGGCGCTCGCACGCGAACGCGCCCTGCAAATCGCGGTGATCGGCGCCGGCGCCGCCGGGGTGGAACTGGCCCTGGCCATCGATCACACCCTGCGCCAGTCGCCGTGCCAGCCCGGCAGCCACGTGACCCTGGTCACCGGCGGCGCGGCGCCCGCGGCCAGCTACCCCGCCGGTACCCGACACCGGATCGAACGCGCCCTGAGACAGCGCGGCATTACCGTGCTGCCGGACCAATGCGTGGGCATGACGGCCAACGAAATCTTGCTGGCCGGCGGTGCGCGCCTGGCCTGCGACGCGCCGGTGCTGGCCGTGGGCGCGCAGGCCCCGCGCTGGCTGGCGGGCAGCGGCCTGGCCCTGGACGAAGCCGGCTTCGTGGCCGTCAACGCCTTTCAGCAGAGCACCAGTCACGACCACGTATTCGCCGCCGGCGACGTGTCCAGCCGTGTCGACCAACCCCACCCTCGCAGCGGGGTCTACGCGGTGCGCGCCGGCCCGCCGCTGCTGGCCAACCTGCGCGCCGCCCTGGCCGGCCGGCCCCTGACTGCCTACGCCCCACAGAAACGCACGCTGAACCTGCTGGCCTGCGGCGACCGGCGGGCCATCGGCAGTTGGGGGCGTTTCAGCGCCGAAGGGGCCTGGATCTGGCGCTGGAAAGACCACATCGACCGCCGCTTCATCCAGACCTACAGCGCCTGAGGAGATCCCGAGGATGTTCCACGAACCCCACGACACGTCCCTTCGAAACGTCAGCCCGGCCGGGTCGCCGCCCTCCCCGCGCCAGCCCCGTTTTGTCCAGATCCACCACGAAGACAGGAACGCCGTTCGCGACGAACTCCTCGATGGCCTGGCAGCACCAGCCGCCCGCATTGCGCCAAAATATCTGTACGACGAACTCGGTTCGTGCCTGTTTCAGACCATCACCGAACTGCCCGAGTACTACCCGACGCGCACCGAGGCCGCCATCTTCGAGGCCCATGCGCAAGATATGGCGGCCCGGCTGCCCGCCGGCGCCACCCTGGTGGACCTGGGGGCGGGCAACTGCCGCAAGGCCGCCCGCCTGTTCGGCGCACTGCGGCCGGCGCGGTACGTGGCGGTGGACATTTCAGTGGACTTCCTCAGCGCCTGTCTGCACAACCTGCAACAGCAGCACCCGACCATGGACATGGTCGGCGTGGGCATGGACTTTTCGCAATCGCTTGCGCTGCCGCCCGAGGCGGGCCAGCCCGGCGACGGCCCGCGGGTGCTGTTCTACCCCGGCTCGAGCATCGGCAACTTCAACCCGGCCGAGGCGCGAAGCTTCCTGCGCCAGGCCCATGGCGCCTGCGCGGGCGGCGGCCTGCTGATCGGCGTGGACCTGATCAAGGACAGCGCCGTGCTGGAACCCGCCTACGACGACGCCCTGGGCGTGACCGCGGCGTTCAACCGCAACCTGCTGCGGCACGTCAACCGCCTCGCCGGCACCGATTTCGACATTGCCCACTGGCGACATGTGGCGTTCTTCAACGCGCAGGCGTCGCGCATCGAAATGCATCTGGAAGCCGTGGGTCCGGTCACCGTCCGCTGGCCCGGGCACGAGCGCCGGTTCGCCAGCCGCGAACGTATCCACACCGAGAATTCGTACAAATGGAAAGTCGACGATTTCGCCGCGCTGCTGGCCGATGCCGGCTTTTCCTCTCCCACCGTGTGGACCGATGAACAGGCCTGGTTCGCCGTGCTCTGGGCGCCAGCCTGACCGCCGGCGCCAGCCTGGCGCCGCGTCAGCGCGGCGCGCAGCTGCGGAATCCGCTCAGGATGTCGTTGCGCTCGGGCGTGAAGTAGTTCCGGTACTTCGGGTGCGCCATGCGCGCGGCCGTGGCCGCGCTGGCGCCGCGCAGCACCGGACGCGAGCCGAACCACGGCTGCGAGTAGTCGCGGTAGGGGTGCGGCGCGAAGCCCGGGTAGGGCACGAAGTCGCTGGCCGTCCACTCCCACACCTCGCCCCAGGCAAACCCCGGCAGGGTCATGGCGGCGCATTCCCATTCGGTCTCGGTCGGCAGCCGGCGCCCGGCCCACTGGCACCAGGCCGCCGCCTCGAACGCACTCAGGTGCACGGCCGGCGCATCCAGGTCCAGCGGCTCCCAGTCACCCCAGCGGCACTGCTGCCAGTCCGCCCCCTGCCTGCGCAGGTGGCGCGGCGCCGCCAGGGCCTGCGACTGAACCCATTGCCAGCCGTCAGCACGCCACCACCGGGGCTCGCGATAGCCGCCGCCCTCGATGAACGGCAGGTAACGCGCCCACGACACCGGCGCGGCATCGATCCCACAAGGCGCCACCGGCACGGCATGGGCGCCGAGTTCATTGTCGAAGGCGAACCCCGGGTCGGTGTGCCCCAGGATCCAGGTGGTGGCCTCCAGCGCGAGTTCCGCCGCCGGGCCAGGACGTGCGGCCGCCCTGCCCTGCCCCCGTCGCAGTCCCGGCGGCAGACCGATGCCCAGCGTCTGCGCCATGTAGACCGCCGCCTCGGCGTGCATGTCCTCGTGAAACAGCGCCAGGCGGAAGAAATACAGGCCGTCGTCGTTTTCCGGCACGTCCCGCAGCAGCGCCAGGGCAGCCTCCAGCGTCGCGGCCAGGTCGGCGCGGGTGTCGTCCACGCCGGGCAGGGGCAAGTCCCAGCGCGTGGCGTGCGGCACACGGCCGGAGTGGTACAGGGCGTCGGCCTCCGGGCGGTGCGGCGGGCGGCGCGCGTGGTCGGGGTCGCACCGCAGGCCGCGGGCGAGTTCCCGGTTGCGGGTCAACCACCAGGTCTGGAACCAGCCCACATGGCCCCACTCCCACAGCGGCGGGTTGAGTTCGGCCGCGCGCGGCACCCGCGGGTTCGGCGGCAACGCGGCCTGCCAGGCATCCGCCAGGGCCAGCGTGCGCGCCCGGCAATCCCGCAGCGCACGAGCCAGCGCGTCACGGCCGGCCGTTCTGGCCCGCATGGCTTCGGTCACCCCTGCGGTGCTTTCCGTGGACATGGCACTGCAACCTCCACATGAAGACAAGACAGATCGTCATCGTCAGCCCGGCGCTGGCCGACGCGAACAATGGCAACTGGCAGACCGCCCGGCGCTGGCGGCAGCTGCTGGCCGGCACCCATCGTAGCCGGATCGTGGCCCGGTGGCCCGATCCCGATGCCGCCGGCGACGCGCTGATGGTGGCGCTGCACGCGCGCCGCTCGGCGGCTTCCATCGAGGCCTGGGCCCGGGCCCATCCGGTGGCGCCGGACGGCCACCAGGGCCTGATCGTCGTGCTCACCGGCACCGATCTGTACCGCGACATCCACACCGACGCCGCCGCCCGGCGCTCCCTGGCGCTGGCCCGGCGCCTGGTGGTGCTGCAGCCGCAAGGGGTGGACGAACTGCCGCCCGCGCTGCGCGGGAAGACACGGGTGATCTTCCAGTCCTCACCGGCGCGCGCGCCGGCGATCAAGGCCACGCGGCACCTCCGTGCCGTCGTGGTGGGCCACCTGCGCGAGGAAAAGTCCCCGCAGACGGTCATGGCAGCCGCCCGCCTGCTGCGGGACCGGCCCGACATCCGCATCGACCATATCGGCGGTGCGCTGGACCCGGCGCTCGGTGTCCTGGCGCAGGCCACCGCGGCCGACTGCCCGGCCTACCGTTGGCTCGGCGCCCTTCCCCACGAGACCGTGCGCCGGCACATCCAGCGCGCCCACCTGCTGGTGAGCACCAGCCGCATGGAAGGCGGCGCGCAGGTCATCGTCGAGGCCGTGACCAGCGGCACCCCCGTGCTCGCCTCGCACGTGCCGGGCCATGTCGGCACGCTGGGCAACGACTACGCGGGCTACTTTCCCCAGGGCGACGCGGCGGCGCTGGCCGATCTACTGCGGCAGTGCCGCGCCGCACAGACGGCCCCCGCCGGCGACCCCACGCCCGACCTGCTGGCGCAGCTTCGCGCACAATGCGACGCGCGCGCCGCGCTGTTTGCGCCCCAGGCCGAACAGACCGCCCTGCTGCACCTGATCAACGACACCCTGGAATCGCCATGACGACATCGACCCACCCGTCCACCGAACCCCGACTCACCTCGCTGTCCCACGGAGGCGGCTGCGGCTGCAAGATCGCGCCCGGCGTGTTGTCCGACATTCTCAGGGGCACCACGCAGATGCCTGTGCCCCGCGAGTTGCTGGTCGGCATCGAAACCTCGGACGACGCGGCCGTGTACCGGCTCAACGCCACGCAGGCGCTGGTGGCCACCACCGACTTCTTCATGCCCATCGTCGACGATCCGTTCGACTTCGGCCGCATCGCCGCCACCAACGCGCTCAGCGACGTGTACGCCATGGGCGGCACGCCCATCATGGCGCTGGCCCTGGTGGGCATGCCGATCAACGTGTTGTCCACCGCCACCATCGGCAGAATCCTGGAAGGCGGTGCCTCGGTCTGCCGCGAGGCGGGCATCCCCATCGCCGGGGGCCACACCATCGACTCGGTCGAGGCGATCTATGGCCTGGTGGCGCTGGGCCTGGTCCACCCCGACCGGGTGCGGCGCAATGCCGACGCCCAGATCGGCGACGTGCTGATCCTGGGCAAGCCCCTTGGCGTGGGCGTGTTGTCGGCCGCGCTGAAAAAAAATGCACTGAGCGACGACGGCTACGCGCAGATGATCGCCAGCACCACGAAACTCAACACCCCCGGCCCCGAGCTGGCTGCCCTGCCCGGCGTGAACGCGCTGACCGACGTCACCGGCTTCGGCCTGGCCGGCCATGCGCTCGAACAGGCACGCGGGTCCCGCACCACCGTCCACATCGACTGGGCCCGCATGCCGCTGCTGCCCGAGGTCCGCGAGCTGGCCGCGCGCGGCATGGTCACCGGCGCGTCGGGACGCAACTGGATAGCCTACGGCGCCGATGTCCACCTGGGCAGCGGGATGGCCGACACCGACCGCGCACTGCTGACCGACCCGCAGACCAGCGGAGGGCTGCTGGTGTCGTGCACCCCGGACAGCGTCGATGCGGTGCTGTCCGTGTTCCGCAGCCACGGCTTCGGGCAGGCCGGCGTGGTGGGGCGGGTGGAGCCGGCCGGAGCCAGCCGGCTGGTCGTGGCGTGACCGGCCTCATACGGATTTGCGTTCGATCCGCTAAAAACCGTTCGCACTGAGCTTGTCGAAGTGCATCCGCCGCGCAGGGCTTCGACAAGCTCAGCCCGAACGGTGATTTGTGCGCTTGGAAGCAAATCCGTATCAGCGCCCGAACCAGCGGCGCCACCAGCCGCCCGTCCGAGGCTCGTCCTCCGGCAAAGCGGGCGGTGGCGGCACCTCGGCAGGCGACACGTTCGCCAGAATCGCCTGGGGGCGCCCGATGACCAGCCGCTGCGCCTCCTCGGCGCCCAGCATGCGTTCGGCGATGGCCCTCGCCCGCGACAGATTGGGCACGCGTCGCCCGTTGGAATGGGCATCGGTCGCCAGCAGATGGACGCGGCCTTCGTCGAGAAACCGCTCGCCCCAGTATTTCGCACGGGGCCCGAACGTGCCGGTCAAGGCGCCGGCGGTCACCTGCATCCAGGCCCCCTGCTGGATGAGCTGCACGAACACCGGGTAATGGTCTTCGACCCAGAGCAGCCGTTCCGGATGAGTGATCACCGGCGTGTAGCCCGCCGCCACCAGGTTGAACACCGACTCCTGAAAACGCGGCGGCGCCACATGGTGCGACGGCTCCAGCAGCAGATAGCGCGATCCCGCCAGTGTCGGCACACGCCCCGCGCGCAGGCTCTCCAGCAGGCCAGGCACGAGATGCACGTCAGCCCCGGTGGTCAGGCGCAGCGCAATGCCCCGCGCGTCCAGCTCGGTCTGCAGCGCGTCGCGCGCCGCGACGATGCCGTCGCGGTCATTCATGTACAGCCCCGGGTAGATGTGCGGCGTGCAGGCCATGGTGTGGATGCCGTCCGCCACCGCCAGGCGCGCCATCTCCAGCGACACGTCCAGCGTCTTCGCGCCATCGTCGATGCCGGGGAGGATGTGGCTGTGCAGGTCGATCATGGCCGCATCCGCTCAGGGCAGGGCCAGGCGTAGATTGTCGAAATACGCATCTCCGCGAAGGCCGGAATACGCGTCGCTCGCCAGTTGCGTGCGCAGCTGCAGGCGCACGGCGCCACAACCATCGGGCACGTCCACCCGCGCGTTCAATTCCTGCCACTGGCCCGAGGTATCGCGCAAAGGCGATGTGCGGGCCAGCTCGGCCCCCCCATTCAGGCAATGAAAAGTCCAGACCAATCCCGCGCCCGCGTTCAGGCCACGGGTCATGAACCGGCCGGAAAAGGCATATGTCCCCGGAAAAAGCACCAGCGTCTGGCTGATCGCCGGCAGTGCCAGCGGCCGCCCGTTGAACACGAGCTCCAAGGCCCGCCCCTGTGCGCCACCCACGACCGGCTGCTGCACTTCGGCCCCCGTGCGATTCGGCGGCCCGTTCGGCAACTCCCAGTCAAACCCCCCACGCAAAAATCCCGTCTCGAAGCCGCCGTTGTAGATCATCCCCGTGGGCCGCCCCAGCAGTCGCAGCCACAGCGCCTGGGCGTCCAGCCAGTTTTTTTCCCCCTTGAGCTGGTTGATGAACGCCAGCGTGGTCTCCGGCGTCAACAGCTGCTTCGACAGGGCGGCAATGAGCAACGGGGTGGCGTCGCCGGTTGACACGCGCGCCGCGGGCAAGGCACGCAACACTGGCTCCACCCAGCGGCTGTCCTCCCGCACCGCCGCGACCACGGCCTCGCGCGAGTCAGGCCCGGCCAGCAGGGCCGCCAGATCGCGCGCAGCCTTCGCGTCGCGGCGGGTCTGCACCAGGCGCACCAATGCCTGCACCCCCTCGTCCCACTGCTCCCGGTCCACGGCCCGCGCGGCCAGCGCACGCTGCAGCAAAGGGTTGGGCGGGGCCAGGGTCCGGGCCGCATCCAGCACCGCCTGGTCGTCCAGTGGCGCCACGCCGCCCTCCCCAGCGGCCAGCAAAGCCAGGGCCACATAATTTGCCGTGTCGCCAGGGTTGCGGCCGATCAACGTCCGCAGCCGCTCCACCTGCTCCGAAGTCGCCACGTCCCGATCCGGGCACGCGCTCAGGTGGGGCCACTCGTCGGTTTCGCAGGCCATGTCGATATGGCGCTCGAAACCGGTCCAGCCCAACAGAACCGCCCCCCCGCACGCCAGCAGCATCACGCCCGTACGCCAGAGCAGGGACATGGACCGCTGCCGTCCGTTCATTGGCCGTCACCCGAGCCCACATGTGTCAACACCGCCTGCCCCCCTCGCGAGGCAAACGAGGCGCGCACCACCAGTTCGCGTTGTGACACGGGTTGGTCATCCTTCTGGGTATGAAGTTGCACGACGCCGTCCACAATGAGTTGCTCGCCCGCCCCTCGGCCGGAAAACCGGACCGGCCCCACCTTGACCACGCGCGCCCCCGAGAGAAAACGGTCATAGGCCTCGGCAAAACGCGCCCCACCATCCCCTTGCCGCGCCGACCGGTCCACCAGGCTCGCCACCTGCTCCCCACGGCCACTGTGCAGAGCCCCCAGCAACTGACCGAGCATCGGCTGCACGTCCACCATGCGCGGGAAAAGAGGCGCAGGGGCCACAGCAACCTGGGCAGTCGCTGCCACAGTCGCAGCACCGGCCGGGGCCCCCCCGCTGGCTCGGGCTGAAGCCACGGGCGCACTGGCCAGCGCGGAACTCAACTGCAGCCGAACCGATTGCTCATCACTCGCCACGGGAAGCGCCGCCTTCACCGGTGCCACAGGCTCCGCGGCCGCCACTGGCGGCGCCACAGGAGCCTGCGCCATGGCAACCGGCACGAACACGGCCGCGGCAGCAGGCGCAGGCACGGACGGTCGAACGGGTGCCGGTGACATTCGGGCCCGGGCCGACGGATCATCGGCCACCCCAGAAACCGTCAATACGTGTGGCGATGGAACTGGCGTTGGCGTTGGCGTTGGCGTTGGCGTTGGCGTTGCGTCCGCGGCAACTGGCATGGGGGGCTGCCGAATGGTCGGCGGCCGGTCGGCGGCAGGCGCCGCGGGCTGGTCGGCGAGAGGCGTCGAGGTCGGCGCGTCGGCTGTCGCGGCGGCCTCCGTCGTTTCGTCGCCCTTGTCGAACGGTGGCCTGGGCGCCGGCGGTCGGTGCGCGGGCAGGGCCTGTTCGAAGGCGATCTGCTGCGCGCGCAGCGGCGGAAGGGGGGCAAGGGTGTCGGACGACACGAGCGGAGCCGTATCCACGGCGTTCAGCTTGAGCATGGCCAGGTCTCGTGGCGGGTGAATTCTTCCAGTTCGCCTTCCTCGCTGCGTTCGCGCAGCCCCTGGCGCTCGGCGTCGACGTGGCGCTCCAGTTCGGCGAACTTCTCCAGTTGCCGCTGGCGTTCCAGCAGTTCTCGCCGGCACTGCCGCAGGCGCTCGCGCTCCCCTTCGAGGCGCTGCGCGGTCTCGGCGCAGTCCTGTTCCAGGCCGGCTTCCTTTTCCCGCAGCAGCCCTACCTGCTGCTGCCAGGCTTCCAGGCGTCGGCGGTCGAGCATGGCCGCCTGGCAGGCGAGAAACAGCCGTTGCTCTTCGGCCAGTCGCCAGTCGCGGTAGTCCCGTTGCGCCGCCTGGCGCTCGGTGTGTTCCTGCGCCGCGGCGCGAACCCGTAGCAATTGGCGGCCCTGGGCGCGCTCGGCCCGGTCCAGGCGCAGGCGTCGGACGCGCAACAGCAGCGCCAGGCTCATGCGCAGAGGCTCCGCAACTGCGCGCAGGCCTGTGCGTAATCGCTGGTTTCGTGGGTACCCTGGCGCAGCCACTGGCGGATCGCCCCGATCTTCTCGATGGCCTGGTCGGCTTCGCTGTCCTGGCCTTTCTGGTATTCGCCGATCTTCAGCAGCAACTCGACTTCCTCGTACTTCGCCAGCCATTCGCGCAAGCGTCCGGCCGCATGGCGCTGATCGTCGTCGACGATCTGGTTCATGACCCGGCTCACCGAGTGCAGCACGTCGATGGCCGGATAGTGGTTGGCGGCGGCCAGCTTGCGCGACAGCACGATGTGCCCGTCGAGAATCGAGCGGGTCTCGTCGGCCACCGGCTCGCTCATGTCGTCGCCTTCCACCAGCACGGTGTAGAGCGCGGTGATCGAGCCCCGCTCGGATTGCCCGGCACGCTCCATCAGGCGTGGCAGCGCGGCGAACACCGATGGCGGATAGCCGCGGCGTGTGGGCGGTTCACCGGCCGCCAGGCCGATTTCGCGCTGGGCCCTGGCGAAGCGGGTCAGCGAGTCCATCAGCAGCAGGACGCGGCGTCCCTGGTCGCGGAAATACTCGGCGATGCTGGTGGCGACGAAACCGGCCTTGGCGCGCTCCATCGCCGGTCGGTCGGAAGTGGCGACCACCAGCACCGAGCGGCGCAGACCCTGTTCGCCGAGGTCGCTTTCGATGAACTCGCGGACTTCGCGACCGCGTTCGCCGACCAGGGCGAGTACCGTCACATCCACCTCGGCATTGCGCACCAGGCTGGCCAGCAGGGTGCTCTTGCCGCCGCCGGCGGCAGCGAAGATGCCCATGCGCTGGCCTTCGCCGCAGGTCAGCAGGCCGTCGATGGCGCGCACACCCAGCGATAGCGGCCGCTCTATCAGGCGCCGGCTCATCGGTTGCGGGGCATCCCGGTAGACCGGATACCAGGCCGCCGGCTCGGCCGGCGGGCTGCCGTCGAAGGGGCGGCCGAGGCCGTCGAGCACCTGCCCGAGCAGGTGCTCTCCGACCGCCACGCGATGCATGCCGCCGGTAGGGCTGACTTCGGTGTTGGAGGAAACCCCGAGCATCTCGCCGAGCGGGGTGAGCAGCGCCTGGTGCTGCTGGAAGCCGATGACCTCGGCGAGCAGCGCCAGGCTCTGGTCGGGATTGCGCAACTGGCAGAGTTCGCCGATGCGCACGCCGGGCACCACGGCCTTGAGCAGGGTTCCGGTGACCTGGGTGACCCGCCCGCGGATCTGGATCGGCCGGCAGCCTTCGATGGCGTGGCGCATCCGGACGATGAGAGGAGAGAGAGGCGCGGGCATGGCGGGTCGGTTCGGCTGGAGTCGGCGCGCACTATAGAGAAAGCCTCGCGCGACGAATTTCAGTGCCAGCCGGGAGTTTTTAGAAATCGGTTGCCGCCGCGGCTAAAAAAAACCGGCCGATATTGGCATCGGCGGCACCGGGCCGGTTCCTATACTGCGCCGCCTTTGCAGACCAGGAGCCACAGCCACGATGGACATCCTCCAGAGTTCCTCCGCCGCGCCCCTCGCGCCGCGGGAAGCGGCCAACGCCCCCGCGCAGCAGGCTGGCGGCAGCTTCCAGGGCGAGCGCGTCCACTACGTTTCCGTTTCGCAGTCGCTGGCCGATGCCGCGGAAGAGCTGACCTTCGCCTTTTCCGAGCGCGCCGAGAAATCCCTGGCCAAGCGCCGCCTGAGCGACGCCCATGCGCGCCTGAGCGAAGTCCAGGCCATGCTGCAGGAGTACTGGAAGCGCATTCCGGACCTGGAAAGCCAGCAGAAGCTCGAGGCGCTGATCGCCCACCTGGGCAGCGGTCAACTGAGCAGCCTGGCGCAGCTCAGCGCTTACCTGGAGGGCTTCTCCAGCGAGATCAGCCAGCGCTTCCTGGCGCTGTCGCGGGCGCGCGACGTCCTGGCCGGGCGGCCGGAGGCGCGGGCGATGCTGGCGCTGGTCGACCAGGCGTTGCTGCGGATGGCCGACGAGCAGGGCCTGGAGATCGAACTCGGCCTGCGCATCGAGCCGCTGGCCGCCGAGGCTTCCGCCGCCGGTGTCGGCGATATCCAGGCGCTGCGCGATACCTACCGTGACGCGGTACTCGACTACCGGGGCC
>JAEWVY010000362.1 GCA_023396625.1 Pseudomonadota bacterium
TGGCGGCCGACGGCGTCGATCTCGTCGATGAAGATGATGCAAGGGGCGTTTTTCTTGGCGTTCTCGAACATGTCGCGCACGCGGGCCGCCCCCACCCCAACGAACATTTCCACGAAGTCGGAGCCAGAAATGCTGAAGAACGGCACCTTGGCCTCGCCGGCGATACCCTTGGCCAACAGCGTCTTGCCGGTGCCCGGGGGGCCCACCAGCAGCAGGCCACGCGGAATGCGGCCACCCAGCTTCTGGAATTTCTGGGGATCCTTCAGGAAGTCCACGACCTCCTTCACCTCCTCCTTGGCCTCGTCGCAACCGGCGACGTCGGCAAAGGTGACCTGGTTGTTGTTCTCGTCGAGCATGCGCGCCTTGCTCTTGCCGAAGCTGAAGGCCCCACCCTTGCCACCGCCCTGCATCTGTCGCATGAAGTAGATCCACACGCCGATCAGCAGCAACATGGGACCCCAGCTGACCAGCAGCGTCATGAGCAGGGACCCTTCCTCCCGGGGCTTGACGTCGAACTTGACGCCGTTGTTGATCAGGTCGCCCACCAGCCCCCGGTCGAGATAGGTCGCCGTGGTGCGCACACGCCGATCGTCGGTGGTGGTCGCCACGATTTCCGTGCCCCCGGCCCCCTCCTGAATGGTCGCGGACTTGATTCGATTGGAGCGGACCTCTTCGAGAAAGTCGGAATACCCCATGTAATTGGCCCCGGCCGTGCCGCGCGCATCAAACTGTTTGAACACCGTAAACAGCACCATGGCAATCACCAGCCAGATGGCAATTTTTGAGAACCACTGATTATTCAAGCGAGGCTCCAGTCACAAAATCTTCAAGCAGGGGCATTAATTGCGACCCATTTTAGGCGTTTCAAGCGCACCGGCGAGATCGTGGCGACCATCCATCCATGAGTGTCATAAGGGAATGCGATGCACGGACAACATTCATTTGATGCAGGTCAATTCCTTGCGGGGGCTTTGAGTCCCATGCCCACCAGAAAAGTCTCGGCCGATCTGTCTCGCGAGGCCTTGGGCTTGAAAGGCTTGACGACCCGGAAGGTGGCCCGGAACAGACGAACGAGGTCGTCGTAGCCACTGCCATGAAACAGCTTGACCACCAGGGTGCCATCCACCTTGAGATGCGCCCGCGCGAATTCCACTGCCAGCTCGACCAGATGGGCGACGCGCGCGGCGTCGGCCGATTCAATGCCGGACAGATTGGGGGCCATGTCCGACACCACCACATCCGCCTTGCGCCCCGCGACAACCGCCTCGAGTTGAGCCAGCACTTCGGGTTCACGAAAATCACCCTGCAGGAAAGCCACGCCCTCGATCGGCACCATGGGGAGGATATCGAGCGCGATCAGCGTGCCATCGAGTGCACCCACCGCCGCGCCGCCACCGAGCGCCGTCTTCGGCGACATCTTTCGACGCACATACTGGCTCCAGGCCCCCGGAGACGAGCCCAGATCGACCACAAGTTGTCCGGGCTTGATGAGCCCCAAGGTTTCATCGATCTCCTTGAGTTTGAACGCCGCCCGCGCCCGATAGCCCTCTTTCTGGGCCAGCTTGACATACGGGTCATTGACATGGTCATTGAGCCATGCCTTGTTGACTTTCCTGCTCTGGGTCTTGATTTTCATGTGCTTTCACCGAATGTCCGCGCCGGAAAGCGTCTCACCGCGCTCCACAGAGGGTCATGGCCTTGATAATACGGGCATGCCTCAAATTCAACTCACACCAGCCCAACGCAAGGTGCACCGGGCCGAAGCCCATCACCTGGATCCGGTCGTCATGATCGGCGGCGATGGCCTGACACCCGCCGTCATCAAGGAAGCCGACGCCGCGCTGCGCGCCCACGGACTGATCAAGATTCGTGTCCTCGGTGACGACCGGGCAGTGCGCGAATCGATCTTCCAGACTCTGGCCAACGCCCTCGATGCGGCCCCGATCCAGCATATCGGCAAGCTGCTGGTGCTATGGCGTCCGAAAGCGGAAAAAGACCGGCCCGTCGATGAGGACCGCATGCCGGGCCCACGCGACTTCAAGGTCCTGAAATACAGCAAGCGCGGTGGCCAGCGCCCCGAAGTCAAGACCCTGCGCGTGCTCGGAAACCAGCGCCTGACGTCGGGGGGCCAAGTCAAACGGGCCAAGCCCCGCAAGAAGTCCATCAAAAAGGGCCACAGCGACTGACGCCCAGCCCACTGTGGCGGCGCCCTCGCACGCCGCCGGAGGCTCAGGTGCGGCCCAGCCGCCACAACAACCGTCCAGCGCATAGCCACTGAGCGGCATACAGGGCGGAGCCCACCCCGTGCCATAACCTCAAATTCTCCCGCGCCACGATACGGGGTGCGACGCCGTACTCCAGCAAGAGCGCCAAAAGCAGCCCTGCAAGTATGAAAATGATAGCTATACCGCCTTCACCGGCGCTGGATTCTTTCAATTTATTCCGATAAAGCAGCAAAAGCGAGAGTCCACAGGAAATAGAAACCCAGGCTTGCGCCGAAAACAGCTTGGCCGCCATCTGGCCTGCCAGCGCTGGCGTTGGCAGATGGGCAAACAGCAGGGGCACGACCCCGAATCCCACCGTGGTCAGGCTCCCCCACCACAACGCGGCCAGCATCAGGGTCAGGCGAATGCTCATGTTCACATCCAGCGCTCAGGCGTAGGACACCGCCACGATCTCGTAATGACGGACCCCGCCAGGGGCCTGCACTTCCGCGGTATCGCCCTGCTCCTTGCCGATGAGCGCACGCGCGATCGGGCTGGAGATATTGATCAGGCCGAGCTTGAGGTCGGCTTCGTCTTCGCCCACGATCTGATAGGTGACAACTTCACCGCTTGCCTCGTCCTCGAGTTCGACCGTCGCACCAAACACCACCCGCCCGCCCGCGTCGAGGGTGGCGGGATCGATGATTTGCGCCGCCGACAGCTTGCCCTCGATCTCCTGGATGCGGCCCTCGATGAAGCCTTGCCGGTCTTTTGCCGCCTCGTATTCGGCGTTTTCACTCAAGTCGCCCTGTGCGCGCGCCTCGGCAATGGCGTTGATCACCCAGGGACGATCGATCGTCTTGAGCTTGTGCAATTCCGCCTTGAGTTGCTCGGCGCCGCGCTTGGTGATGGGAATGGTGGCCATTTGTGTCTCTCCAAAAACAAACCGCCGATCGTTGCCGGTCGGCGGTATGGAAGGGAATTATGCCTCAACCCCTGCAGCAGACCTTTCCGCGCGGTCTCGTGGGGGAAGGCGTTGATCCGGATGCTCGGCGATCAGGCCGGGGCCAGCTGCGCGTGCATCTCCTGCACTGAGATCACACCAAGTTGATCCAGATACTTCATGCCTTCGACGGCGGCCTCTGCGCCAGCAATGGTCGTGAAAGTGGTCACGCGGGCCTGCAGCGCCGAGGTACGGATCTGACGGGAATCGGCGATGGCATTGCGCCGCTCCTCCACCGTGTGGATGACCAGCACGATTTCGTCGTTCTTGATCATGTCCACGATATGAGGGCGCCCTTCGGTGACCTTGTTGACCACGGTCACCGGCACGCCTGCGGCAGCCATCGCGGCGGCTGTCCCGCGCGTCGCCACCAGGGCAAAACCCATCTGACTGAGCGCACGCGCCACTTCGACTGCGCGCGCCTTGTCGCCGTTCTTGACGGTGAGGAACACCTTCCCGGCAGGGCTGCCGTCCGGCTTGAACGGCCGTGGCAGGCGCGTGCCCGCGCCAAGCTGACTTTTCACGAAGGCTTCGCCAAAGGTGCGGCCCACCCCCATGACCTCGCCGGTGGACTTCATCTCGGGCCCGAGGATGGTGTCCACTCCGGGGAACTTCACGAAAGGAAACACGGCCTCCTTGACGCTGAAATACGGCGGCGTCACTTCGCGCACGATCCCCTGGGCCGCAAGCGACTGTCCCGCCATGCAACGGGCGGCCACCTTCGCCAGGGGAATGCCCGTGGCTTTGGAAACGAAAGGTACGGTGCGCGATGCCCGCGGATTGACCTCCAGCACATAGATCTTGTCCCTGCCCTCGACCTCCTGAATGGCAAACTGGACATTCATGAGACCCACCACATGCAGCCCCTCGGCCATGGCCCTGGTCTGCCGCTTGAGTTCATCGACTGTCGCCTGCGACAGATAGTACGGCGGCAGGGAGCAGGCCGAGTCGCCGCTGTGGACGCCCGCCTGCTCGATATGCTCCATCACGCCACCGATGAACACGCGGCCGTCGGCGTCGCGCACCGCGTCCACGTCGCATTCGATGGCGTCGTTCAAGAAGCGATCGAGCAGCACGGGAGAGTCGTTGCTGACTTTCACCGCCTCCCGCATGTAGCGCTCAAGATCCCGCTGCTCGTGCAC
>JAEWVY010000311.1 GCA_023396625.1 Pseudomonadota bacterium
GCTGGGTGTTGGTCGTCAACGCCAGCGCTTCCTTGGGACCTTCGTGGATCAGGCGGGCCACATCCTCGCCCAAGGCCTCGGAGGCCTCGCTCAAGGTGTCACGCACCGCCGGATGGTCGCCCCAGGCATCGAGCATGCCCACCGCCTGCGAGCCCTGGCCCGGAAAAACAAAGGCGAAGCTTGTCATGGGAAATTTATATGAAAAATGGCTGTTTCCAGCGTCAAATGGACGTTATTCGCTATAAAGTAAGGAGCACCGCACCCCAGGTGAACCCCCCTCCCACCCCCTCGAGCAGGAGGTTGTCGCCTTTCTTCACCTGCCCTGAGCGCACCGCGCTGTCCAGCGCCAGCGGGATAGAGGCGGCGGAGGTGTTGCCGTGCTGGTCCACCGTGACGACCACGCGGCTCATCGGCAGTTTCAGCTTCCGCGCCGTGCTTTGCATGATGCGGATATTGGCCTGGTGGGGCACCATCCAGTCGAGATCGGCCTCCGTTTTCCCGGCTTTTGCCAGCACGGCGCGCGCCGCGTCCTCGAGCAGGCCCACCGCCAGCTTGAACACTGCCGGGCCGTCCATCTTGAGCAGTGGATCGCCCAGAATCTGGCCGCCGGACACGTGGCCCGGGACACACAGGATCTCCAGATGCTTGCCGTCGGCGTGGATGTCGGTCGCCAGGATGCCTGGCGTGTCGGACGCCTCCAGCACCACCGCGCCGGCGCCGTCCCCGAAAAGCACACAGGTGGTGCGGTCATCGTAGTCGAGGATGCGGCTGAACACTTCCGCGCCGATCACCAGCGCCCGGGTCGCCGTTCCGGCCTTGATCATGGCGTCCGCAACCGACAGCCCGTAGATGAAGCCGCTGCACACGGCCTGCAGGTCGAACGCCGGACAACCAGCCACCCCGAGCTTGCGCTGGACGATGGTTGCCGTGGAAGGAAACACCATGTCCGGTGTGGCCGTGGCGACGATGATCAGATCGATTTCGCTGGCGGCGCGACCGGCGGCTTCGAGCGCCCTCCGCGCCGCCTGGACAGCCAGGTCGCTGCTGAAAGTGCCCTCGTCGGCAAAGTGGCGCGCCCGGATCCCGGTGCGCTCGACGATCCACTCGTCGGAAGTTTCCACCCCGCGGCTGGCCAGTTCGGCCACCAGATCGGCATTGGTCAGCCGGCGCGGTGGCAGATAGCTGCCGGTGCCGGTAATACGGGAATAAGGTGTCATCTAGGATCGGTTTGCGCCGCAGTGGCGGATGTCGCAGCCGGCACCAGAAGCGGCGCGGCGTGCGCAATGCGCGCCTGGACACGGTCAAGCAGTTGGTTGCGAGCCGCATCATACGCCCGGTTCAGTGCGTACCCAAACGCCAGTTCGTCCGCCGAACCATGGCTCTTGAACACCAGTCCGCGCAATCCCAGCAGCGCCGCGCCGTTGTATCGCCGGTGATCCACACGGCGTTTGAATGCAGAAAGAACAGGATAGGCGACGATGGCGGCCAGTTTCGTGAAAATATTGCGTGAAAACTCAGCTTTGAGGAAATCACCAATCATGCTGGCCAGCCCCTCGCTGGCCTTGAGCGCCACATTGCCGACAAAACCGTCACACACCACGATGTCGGTCGTGCCCTTGAAGACATCGTTGCCTTCGACATTGCCGTAAAAGTTCAAATCACCGGCATTCGCTGCTGATCGCAGCAATTCACCCGCTCTTTTGATGATTTCACTGCCTTTGATCGCTTCTTCACCAATATTGAGCAACCCCACCGAGGGCTCGTCGTCCCCTTTGAGCACCGACACCAGCGCCGACCCCATGACGGCGAACTGCAACAGATGCTGGGCCGAGCAGTCGACATTGGCGCCAAGATCCAGCACCGTCGTCGCTCCGCCTCTGGCGTTGGGCAATTGGGTGGCGATGGCGGGCCGGTCGATGCCGTCCACCGTCTTGAGCAGATAGCGGCCCACCGCCATCAGGGCCCCGGTATTTCCCGCGGACACCGCCACCTGGGCCACGCCATCCTTGACCTGCTGGATGGCCACCCGCATCGAGGAGTCTTTTTTCCGGCGAAGCGCCACTTCGACCGGGTCATCGCTGCCCACCACTTCGCTGGCGGGCACCACCCGCGCGCGCGCCATGCTCACACCGGCCAGCGCCTCGGGCAGCCCCACCAGCAGCAGTTCGGCATCCGAGTGGTGTTCCAGAAACTGGCGGCACGCAGGCAGCGTGACAGCGGGGCCGTGGTCGCCCCCCATGCAGTCAACGGCCAGCGTAATCATGGTCTCGAGGATTGACCAGGCATCGCTACAAAAAGATATCGCATCAAAAACAAGGGCCCGCAGCTACCATGGTGTAGCACCGGGCCCTGGGCAGGAGCGAAAATCAGGCTTCAGACTTGCTCTTGAGCACCTGACGGCCACGGTAGTAGCCATTGGGGCTGATGTGGTGGCGCAGGTGCGTTTCGCCCGTCGTGGGCTCCACAGCGATGCCCGGCACCGTCAATGCATTGTGCGAACGATGCATGCCGCGCTTGGACGGCGATTTCTTGTTTTGCTGGACGGCCATGATGGCTCCTTGAATGACGATCGACGCCGCGCGGCCTCGGCCAGGCACGACCTCTGGTTAACAGGTGAGCGAACCCGCAGCGGACAGTCGCCCTGTTCCGCGCGAAGCCCATCATTATATCTCAGCCACCGATTCAGCGCGACTTGTCCACTCGAAGGCTCGCCAGCGCGGCAAACGGGTTGGGTTTGGCCCCGCCTGCGGCCTCGAACTCCGGGTCCGCCGCGGCAAGCTTCACCTCAACGGGACAGGCGTCATGGCGCGGCACCAGCGGCAACGCCATCAGCAATTCGTCCTCCACCAGGGCGCGCAAGTCGAACTCACCGCTCAGCACCAACACATCCTCCTCCACTTCGTCGTCGAGCGCGGCGGCGGCGGCTTCATCAGCCGCGAAGCGGAACCATCGGTCGATGGCCAGCGCCACGTCCAGCGGGCGCAGGCAGCGCTGGCAGGTCAGGGGCACATCGGTTTGCGCCGCCAGATGCAACCAGACCTGCGGCGCGTCTCCCGGGGCTGCGCGCAGTTCGCCACGGGCACGCCAGCGCACCTGCAGCCCCTCGACAGGCCCTTGCGCCTCGGCGACCAGACGCCCGAATCCGCCCACCGGCTCACTGGCGTCGAGCGCTTCGCCAGCTCGTGCGAATGCCATGAGGTTCAGCCGGCCAGGATCAATCGCTTTCTTCATGCGGGCAGTGTAAGAGAATCGCCAGATGACCCTCTCCAGTCCCTCCCCCGACGCCCGCTCCCTGGTGCTAGGCTCCACATCCCCCTATCGCCGCGCGTTGCTGGCCAGACTGGGCCTGCCGTTCGACGTCGTCTCGCCCGCCGTGGACGAAACCCCGCATGCGGGTGAAGTCCCACGGCAACTGGCCCTTCGCCTGGCGTTGGCCAAGGCACAGGCCGTAGCCCGGCAGCGTCCGCAGGCCCTGGTGATCGGGTCGGACCAGGTGGCCGACCTGCACGGGGAACCGCTGGGCAAGCCTGGCACCCATGAGCGCGCTTTGGCCCAGCTCAAGCGCATGCGGGGCCAAACGGTGGTTTTCGAGACCGCCGTGGCCGTAGTCTGCGCGGCCACCGGCTTCTGGCAAACGGACCTCGCCAGCGTGCGGGTGAGCTTCCGCACCGAAAGCGATGGCCTCGACGATGCCGCCATCGAGGCCTATCTGCGCACGGAAAAGCCGTATGACTGCGCCGGCAGCGCCAAGAGCGAGGGCCTGGGCATCGCCCTGCTCGATGCCATCGACAGCGACGACCCGACCGCGCTCGTGGGCCTGCCGTTGATCCGCACCTGCCGTCTGCTGCGCGCGGCCGGTCTGAGACTGCCATGACGAGTTCCAGCCCCCTTCCCGCCCAAGGCGCGCCAGCCCCCTCGGCACGCGGGCGGCTGTACCTGGTGCCGGCACCGCTGGACCACGGCTGCTCCACCCAGGCATCGCTGACGCAACTCCTGCCGCCCGAGACCCTCGCGACAGCCGCACGGCTGACACACTGGATCAGCGAGAACGCCCGATCGACACGGGCCTACCTCAAACGCATCGACGCCGCCGCCGGGCTGGTCCAGCCGCTGCAGGCGCAGCAGATCGCCGAATTGCCCCGCATGGCCCACAAAAAGGGAGACCACACCGGGGCCGCCGGGGCCGGTTACGACGCACGCCCCCTGCTCGCGGCCGCGCTCGAGGGACATGACATTGGACTGGTCAGCGAGGCGGGCATGCCCGCCGTCGCCGATCCTGGCAGCGCCGTGGTGCGTGCCGCGCACGAACTCGGCCTGGAGGTGCACCCCCTGGTGGGGCCGGTTTCCCTGCTGCTGGCCCTGGCAGCCAGCGGCCTGAACGGACAGAACTTCGCTTTCGTGGGCTACCTGCCGCACGAGACCCGGGCACGCGAGCAACGCCTCAGAGAGCTGGAAACGCTGGCGCTGAGAACCGGCCAGACCCAGCTGTTCATCGAAACCCCCTATCGAAATGCCATGCTGATGCAGTCCCTGCTGCGGGTGCTGCAGCCCGCCACCCGCCTGGCCGTCAGCGCGGGCCTCACCCTGCCGGACTCACGGACATCGAGCCGCAACGTGGCCGCGTGGCGGCGCATCCCCTGGGCACTGGACAACGACACCCCGGCCGTGTTTGCCATCGGACGCTGAATCCGCTCGCGAAGTCAACGGATCGTGGGCGTCGCGTTGAGCGCGCGCACCGCACCCTCGCCGAAGGCTGCGCCGAAGCGCTTGGCCAGACGCTCGGCCACGTTGGCGCGGCGCGTGTAATCCACCACGTCCTCGGCCTTGATCACGTCCCTGGCCACGCTGTCCAGCGTACCCAGGCCATCGGCCAGGCCCATGCCCACCGCCTGCTCACCGGTCCAGAACAGGCCGCTGAACATGTCCTGGGTCTCCTTGACGCGTTTGCCCCGCCCCTTTTTCACGGCATCGATGAACTGGGCGTGAATCTGATCCAGCATGGCCTGCGCATGCGCGCGCTGGATTTCCGTCTGCGGACTGAACGGGTCGAGAAACCCTTTGTTGGCTCCCGCCGTCAGCAAGCGGCGTTCCACGCCGAGCTTGTCCATCAGTCCGGTGAAGCCAAAACCATCCATCAGCACGCCGATGCTGCCCACGATGCTGGCCTTGTTGACATAGATCCGGTCCGTGGCCGCGGCGATGTAATAGGCCGCCGAGGCGCAGGACTCCTCCACCACGGCATACACCGGTTTTCCGTGCAGCGCCCGGAGGCGGACGATCTCATCGTTGATGATGCCCGCCTGCACCGGGCTGCCACCGGGTGAGTTGATCAGCAGGACCAGACCCCGGGAACCTTTGTCTTCCAGCGCCGCGCGCATGGCCGGCACAACCTGTTCGGCGCCGGCTTCACCGTCCGAGGCAATTTCCCCCTTGATTTCGACCACCGCGGTATGCGGCGTATTCGGGTCGGCTTCGCTCGGGCGGTGACCCAGCGCCAGCCAGGCGGCGACGGCAAACAGCGCCAGCCAGACCAGTCGCATCCCGTTACGCCAACGTCGCGCCGTCCGCTGCTCCTGCAGCGCGGCAAACGCCAGTTTTTCCAGCGTCGCGCGCTCCCAACCATCGGCGCGAACGGGTCCATTCCGTGCACTATCTTCCGGCGCATCCTGCATCGGCTTCATGATGGGTTCTTGGCGTGTATCCATGTCTTCGTGCGTTGTGGGGGGATTCGGGGGCAGTGAGTTGCTCATACGGGAAATTCGGCGGGTTGAAGGTTGTATGCAGTGTGCCAATGAACCAGGCCGCCCCGCTCGGACAGCGCGATGCGGATCAACGCTCCCCGGCACGGGCCGCCAACGCATTCCCCGGTGTCGGGCCGGTAGCTTGCGCCATGCGTCGCGCACAGCAGCCATCGCCCATGGGGGTCGAAGAACCGGTTGGGCTGGAAATCCATCTCCATGGCGACATGCATGCACCGGTTGAGGTAAGCGTGCGCCCGCCCTTCGAAGCGGATGGCAAACGCGCGGCAGGTCTGCCCACCAT
>JAEWVY010000314.1 GCA_023396625.1 Pseudomonadota bacterium
ATCGACGAGATCGTGGCCAAGGTCGTCGCACTCGCAGATGCGCAAGTTGCGGCAGAGCCCAAGCAGGCGAACGCGCAATGACGGACAGCCCGGATACCCACCGCTCGGCGATCGCCGAACGCCTGCGAGAGGCCAGAAAGGCCGCAGGTCTGTCGCAGGGCCAGGTGGCCAAGTTGCTGCAGATGCATCGGCCGACGGTTTCTGAGATCGAGGCCGGCAATCGCCGTGTTTCAGCAGAAGAACTTGTGAAACTTGCTGAAACCTACGATGTCACCGTTTCGTGGCTACTTGGCGAAACGGCTGAACAGCTCGAAATGAACGATCCGCGACTCCAGCTTGCCGCGCGGGAATTGAGCAAGCTGAAGCCCGACGACCTGGATCGACTGCTGCGGCTTCTGGCGTCGATGCGCAGCTCGGACGCTGATGAGGGAGAGGGGCGCAAATGAGTGCTCAGTCCTTGAACACATCGGCCGCAGGACGAAAAAACCTTGTGATGCAAGGCATGCAGGCGTCGATCGAGGCGCGCGTGAAGGCGGGTTTAGACCTCAAGAGTCCTGCCTGTATCTACGGCTTGTGCGAGGCGCACAAAGTTGCAGTTCGGTTCAACGATATCAACATGGAAGGCATGTACGACCGGGCGCCCAAGCCGCGTATCCATGTCTCTGCCCTCCGGCCCTTGGCAAGAAGAACTTTCACATGCGCACATGAACTGGGTCACCACGTTTTCGGGCACGGTTCAACCATCGACGAATTGCAAGAAGACCAGGCCAACAGCGCAGATCGTCCTCCGAACGAGATCCTGGCGGATGCTTTCGCGGCTTTCGTCTTGATGCCGACGCTTGGCCTGCGGGATGCTTTTGCGAAGCGCGGCCTGGACCCGAACCGTGCAACAGCTCTCGACATGTACGCCATCGCCTGCAACTTCGGAGTAGGCCAGGCGACTCTTGTGAATCACCTCGCGTATGGCATCAGCATGATCAACCAAGTGCAGCGTGATCGCCTCGGGCGGATCACGCCGAAGATGATTCGCACGGAACTGCTGGGCGAAGTCGTTTCCACTCCGCTCACTGTGGCGGATCAGCACTGGAATTCACCGACGCTCGACATGGAGCAGGACGCGCTGCTGCTCCTTCCTTCGAGCGTGGTTGTCGATGCCTCAATGCTCGTGCCCGAGCGTGAGCTGGCTGCCGGGCGAGTTTTTCGCGCTGCAAAGTGCGGCATCACCCGAGTGGCAATACCTGGCACCCCGTGGGCAACCTACGTCCGTATTGCCCGACGCCAGTATGTTGGTTTGGCTCGATTCCGTCACCTTGAGGAGACTGCAGATGAGTAAGCTTCATCGACGCGCACTAGGTCGCATACGGGCGTGGCGTCAACGCCAGCGTTGGCCAGCACGCGCTTGAGCGCGGCGGCCGGACCATCCAGCGGCGGCTTGCACGCTGCGCACCAGGGCCGCCATCTCCTGGAAGGTGTGCAGCACCTCTTTGAAGCGCTTGATGTTGGTCGGCCGGGTCTCTAGCACCTGCTGGCGGACGATGTCGTCGACGCTCTTGTCGAACTTCATGCGCAGCCCGAACCAGTTGCAACAGCAGGTACTCCTGCGCGATCTAGGAATCGAGTGGCAACTCTTGGCGGTGTTGTGTCCGAGTTTTTGCTGCCGCAGGTGCCAAAGCGGTGCGTCGGTTGCTCGCAATCCGGCGGTGAAACTCTGAGGCGCTTTTTTGTTGATTCGCAGACGTTGGTCGCGCGACTGGAGCCCTTGCCCGTGCTGTCTATCAGGCTGAGAGTATTTGACGGCCTATTCGCTGGAGCGGAAGTTGGTAGCCATGCTGAGTGCCATCACCTAACAAACAGAAGCCCGCTTGTGCGGGCTTCTGTTGCTCATTTGCTACGCGCTGCGCAGCGGATCGGTGTTTTTGGTGTCCGACTGGCGTCTGTCATCGTAAGTTGTTGATCTTGTTTGTATTAATTCGATCTTGTACCCGTCCGGGTCCGTGACGAAGGCGATGATGGTGGTGCCGCCCTTGACCGGGCCGGCCTCACGGGTCACGTGGCCGCCGGCGGCGCGGATCCTTTCGACGGCGGCCTGGGCATCGGGCACGGCCAGCGCAATGTGGCCGTAGGCTGTGCCCAGTTCATAACTTTCCACGCCCCAGTTGTAGGTCAGCTCGATTTCGGCCTGGCCGGGATTGCCGCCGTCGAAGCCGAGAAAGGCGAGTGAATACTTGTATTCCGGGTTGTCGGAGGTGCGCAGCAGCGTCATGCCCAGGACGCGGGTGTAGAAATCGATGGCGCGCTGCAGATTGCCCACGCGCAGCATGGTGTGGAGAAAACGCATGTGAAAGCCTCGGCAAGGAGTGGGAGGCCGATTATGCGGTGGCGCCCCCCGCTGGCGCATGGCGCAGGTCGAACACCAGGCAGGTGGTGGTGGCGTGCGCGTAGAGCGTGCCATCCGGGCCGACGAGGCGGGCTTCGGCGGTGGCGATCTGGCGGCCACAGTGAATGACGTGGCCTTCCGCGCGCACGCGCGTGACGGCGGGCCGCAGCGCCCGCACGATGTTCACGCTGAGCTCGGCCGTGGTGTAGGCGCGGCCGGGCGGCATCATGGTATGTATGGCGCAACCCAGGGCCGAGTCGAGCAGCGTGGCGAACCAGCCGCCGTGCACCGTGCCCATGGGGTTGAAGTGCGCGGAGCCGGGTGTGCCCTGGAATACCGCATGGCCTTTGGCCGCGCCGATCAGCAGGAAATCCAGCGTTTGCGCGATGGGAGGGTAGGGGAGCTCGCCCCGCAGAACGGCCTGCATGACCTCCAGCCCTGATTTCCCGACCAGTTGCTCGGGGCTGGCGACTCCCGGGCCGGGGCCGGCGTCCAACCTTTGCTGAACCTCGGTTTCTTCGGCCAGCCATTGTTCGAGATGGTTGTGAGGGGTCTGTGTCATGGAAAAGATTTCTGGAAGAGAGGGTATGAAAGATTGCAGCTGCAACAGTTGCATCTACAATAATCAATATGAAAGGCACTGTCAAACCGCAGGGCTGCACCAATCTGAAGCTGCGTCAGCTGATGCGTCGCGTGGCGCAGCATTACGATGCCGAGGTGGGCAAAACCGGCCTGAAGGGGACGCAGTATTCGCTGCTGTCCCACGTGGTCAAGCTCGGTCCGCTGCGCGCGGTCGATCTGGCGCGGGCGATGAAGCTGACGCCGTCCACGCTGTCCCGCAATCTGCGGCCCTTGATCGCGGCCGGCTGGCTGGAGATGTCCGTGGGGGGCGACGCGCGCAGCCGGCTGATTGCGGCGACACCGGCGGGCCAGCTCAAGCGATCCGAGGCCCAGCAGCGCTGGCGGGTTGCCCAGGAAAGCCTGAATGCCATGTTGGGCGACAGCCGCGTGGTGGCCTTGCATGCCCTGATCGACGAGGTCATGGCCCGGCTGGACGGGCTAGGCGACGAGGGCGGGCGGCGTGAACCAAAGGCCGCGGCCAGGGCGCTGTGATGCCCGGGGCAGGGACATACCGGATTCCCGCAGCGAAAAACGGGGAATACCCTAAGTCCCTGCGGGCTTTTGACGTGTCCTGACGGCTTAGAATAAATAGCCTGACCGACCGGTCGGTTAATGAATCGACCGGGCCTGGCCTGCCGTGTTTTCCTGCCTGCAACCCCACTGGAGACAACCGATGAAACTGAAGAAGACCCTGATCGCCTGCTTGGCGACGCTCGCGCCCATGGCTGTGCTGGCCGACCTGACCGTCGGGGTGACGGTTTCGGCCACCGGGCCCGCCGCTTCGCTGGGTATTCCGGAAAAGAACACGGTCGCGCTGATGCCCAAGACCATCGCGGGCCAGAAGGTGAACTACATCGTGCTCGACGACGCTTCGGACACGACGGCCGCCGTCAGCAACACGCGCAAGCTGATCGCCGAAAACAAGGTCGATGTCATTCTGGGCTCCACCATCACGCCCAATTCGCTGGCGATGATCGACGCCGTTTCCGAGGCGAAGACGCCGATGATTTCCTTCGCCGCGTCGGCCGCGATCGTCGAGCCGCAGGACGCGAAGAAGCGTTGGGTTTTCAAGACGCCCCAGAACGACATCATGATGTCGCTGGCCATCGCTGAGCACATGGCCAACTCGGGTGTCAAAACGGTGGCTTTCATCGGTTTCGCGGACGCCTATGGCGAGGGTTGGGCGAAGGAGTTCGCGAAGGCGGCCGAGCTCAAGAAACTCAAGATCGTCAACAATGAGCGCTATGCCCGCAACGACACGTCGGTGACGGGCCAGGTGCTCAAGATCATGGCCAGCAAGCCCGATGCGGTGCTGGTGGCAGGTTCGGGCACGCCTGCGGCGTTGCCGCAGAAGACCCTCAAGGAACGTGGCTACGCCGGCAAGATGTACCAGACTCACGGCGTGGCCAACGCGGATTTCCTCCGCGTGGGTGGCAAGGACGTGGAGGGGACTTTCCTGCCGGCGGGTCCGGTGCTCGTGGCCGACCAGCTGCCAGCCGCCAACCCGGTGAAGAAGTCGGCCCTGTCCTATGTGGCTGCCTACGAGGCGGCCCATGGCAAGGGTTCGGTGTCCACCTTCGGCGCGCACGCCTGGGACGCCGGCCTGTTGATGGCCGCGGCCGTGCCTGCGGCGCTGAAGAAGGCCCAGCCCGGCACGCCGGAGTTCCGCGCGGCGCTGCGGGACGCGCTCGAGGGCGTGAAGGAAATGCCCGGCGCGCACGGCATCTTCAACATGTCCGCCACGGATCACCTGGGTCTGGATCAGCGCGCCCGCGTGATGGTCAAGATCGACAAGGGGAACTGGAAACTCCAGCCC
>JAEWVY010000402.1 GCA_023396625.1 Pseudomonadota bacterium
GCCAAAGAGGGGCGAAAGTATGGTGTCGGCATGATGCTGGTGACGCAGCGCCCATCGGAATTGGATGAGACTGTTCTTAGTCAGTGCGGCTCGATTATCGCTCTGAGGATGACGAATACGCGCGATAAAGGGCACGTATCTTCGGCCATGCAGGACGAACTGCGCGAAATGGCGGACGTGCTCTCAAGCCTGCGAACGGGCGAAGCGATCATCAGCGGTGAGGCCGTCCGCATTCCTTCCCGCGTGAAATTCTTCCAAGCTGACAATGCAGTGAAGAGTTCCGACCCAATCGCATCGAAGCTGTGGGCAAATCCTCAGCCAGATGTTGCGGTGTACGAGACCAGCGTCCGCAACTGGAGAAACCAATCATTCAACTAAGGAGACAATATGCCAATGCCCGACATGCAACCCGTCAGTTCATCAAATATCGCAGCCGTTGGCTACGATGCCGAAAATCAAACTGTCTACGTCCAATTCCTGAACGGATCGACTTACGCCTATAAAGGGGTTCCTGAACACGAATTTGAAAACCTGCTCACAGCGCCTTCCGTGGGGTCCTACCTCAACCGGAACTTCAAGAACGTTTACCCATATGAGCGTGCATAACGCTCAGGTGGCACATTGAAATGAGCCTCAACGAATCCATTGTCGAAGACGCCGCCCTTGAATGGTTCGGGGAGCTGGGCTATGCGGTCGGACACGGGCCGCATCTCGCGCCCGGTGAACCGGCGGCGGAGCGGGATTCGTTTGGCGAGGTGGTACTGGTGGGGCGCTTGCGTGAGGCCATCCGGCGGCTGAACCCAGCCATTCCCGAGGAGGCGCGGGAGGAGGCATCGAGAAAGGTGCTGCGGGTGGGGACGCCTGCGCTCACGCAGACGAACCGCGCCTTTCACCGGATGCTGCGTGATGGCGTGCCGGTGGAGTATCCCCGGCCCGATGGCAGCATCGCGGGCGATCATGTGCGGCTGGTGGATTTCGACGACGTGCGGGCGAATGACTGGCTGGCGGTGAACCAGTTCACGGTGGTCGAGGGGCAGCACAACCGGCGGCCGGACATCGTGGTTTTCCTCAACGGTCTGCCGCTGGGCCTGATCGAGCTGAAGAATGCGGCGGATGAGGACGCGACGATCTGGAGCGCCTACGCGCAGCTGCAAACCTACAAGGCGGAGATTCCCACGCTGCTGCATTACAACGCGGCGCTGGTGGTATCAGATGGCCTTCAGGCGCGCATGGGTTCCGTGACGGCGAATCAGGAGTGGTTCAAGGTTTGGCGCACGATCGACGGGCAGCGTGACGCGGCTCCCGGTTCTTTGGAATTGGAGACTCTCATCAGGGGCGTCTTCGAGCGGAAGCGGTTCCTCGACCTGCTGCAGCACTTCATCGTCTTCGAGGAAGACACGGACTCGGGCGCGCTGCACAAGATCATCGCGGGCTACCATCAGTTCCACGCGGTGAACGCGGCGGTGGAGGAAACGGTGCGGGCCAGCGGCATGACCGAGACCGGCAGCGTGCTGCGCGAGGACGCAGGCACCTACTGGGCCGGGCGTCAACGCGGCGGCAAGCCCGGCGACCGTCGCGCGGGCGTGGTCTGGCACACGCAGGGCAGCGGCAAGAGTTTCTCCATGCTGTTCTTCGCCGCCCGCGTGGTGCGGCATCCGGCGATGCAGAACCCGACGCTGGTGGTGCTGACTGACCGCAACGATCTCGACGACCAGCTTTTCGGTCAGTTCCAACGATGCGCGGACACACTCGGCCAGACGCCCATGCAGGCCAGTGGGCGAGAACATTTGCGCGAGCTGCTGAACCGGGCCAGCGGCGGGGTGGTGTTCACCACCATCCATAAGTTCATGCCGGAAAAGGGCGAGGCGATGCCCGAGCTGAGTGGGCGGCAGAACATCGTCGTCATCGCGGATGAAGCGCACCGCAGCCAGTATGGCTTCGGCGGCAAGGTGAATGAAAAGACCGGCGAGATGTCCTACGGCTTCGCCAGCAACCTGCGCGATGCCTTGCCGAATGCGTCGTTCATCGGCTTCACCGGCACGCCCATCGAGAAGACGGACGCGAACACGCGGGCGGTCTTCGGCGATTACATCAGCATCTACGACATCCAGCGGGCCGTCGCCGACAAGGCCACGGTGCCGATCTATTACGAGAGCCGCATTTCCAAACTCAGTCTGAACGCCGCCGAACTACCTAAGCTCGACGCGGAGTTTGAAGAGATCACCGAAGGCGAGGAGCTGACGAAGAAGGAGAAGCTCAAGACCAAGTGGGCCGCGCTGGAGGCGCTGGTGGGCGATCCGAAACGCATTTCGCTGGTCGCTGCCGATCTGGTGGCGCATTTCGAGAAGCGCCTGGAGGCGATGGACGGCAAGGCGATGATCGTCTGCATGAGCCGCCGCATCTGCGTGGACCTCTACAACGCGTTCATCAAGCTGCGCCCCGAGTGGGAAGCGGAGACGCTGAAAGTGGTGATGACCGGCAGTGCCGAGGACGGCCCCGAGTGGCAGAAGCACATCGGCAACAAGAAGCAGCGGAGGGATCTGGCGAACCAGTTCAAGGACGCCAAGAACCCGTTCAAGATCGTGATCGTGCGCGACATGTGGCTGACCGGTTTTGACGCGCCCTGCCTGCACACGATGTATGCCGACAAGCCGATGCAAGGCCACGGCCTGATGCAGGCCATCGCCCGCGTGAACCGCGTCTTCCGCGACAAACCCGGCGGTCTGGTGGTGGATTACCTCGGCCTCGCCGATCAGCTCAAGAAGGCGCTCGTCACCTACACCGAGAGCGGCGGCCAGGGGAACCCGACCTTTGACACCGCCCAAGCCATCGCGGTGATGCAGGAGAAACACGGCGTTGCCTGTGATCTGATGCACGGTTTCAACTGGGACAAGTGGACCAGCGGCACGCCGACCGAGCGCCTGCAACTCATTCCCGCCGGACAGGAGCACATCCTCGAACAGGAAGACGGCAAGAAGCGATGGGTGCAGGTGGTAACAGAGCTTTCCCGCGCCTTCGCCCTCTGCGCCGCGAGTGATGAAGCCACGGAGATCCGCGACGACGTGAGTTTTTTCCAAGCCCTGCAAGCCGCACTGAATAAACATGGAGGCAGGAGCGAAAAAACGCCCGAGCAGATCGACGCCGCCATCCGCCAGCTCGTGAGCAAGGCCATCACGACCGAAGGCCAGGTGATCGACGTCTTCACCGCCGCCGGCCTGCCCAAGCCGGACATTTCGATCCTGAGCGACCAATTCCTCGCCGAAGTGCGCGGCCTCAAGCACAAGAACGTCGCCGCCGAGCTGCTGGAGAAGCTGCTCAAGGACGAACTCAAGGTCCGCTCCAAGCGCAACCTCGTGCAGAGCCATGTCTTCAGCGAGAAGCTCAAAAAGACCCTCAACGCCTACCACAACCGAGCCATCAGTACGATGGAGGTCATCGAAGAGCTGATCAAAATCGCCAAGGAGATGGATGCGGCCGCCAAGCGCGGCGAAGACATGGGGCTGACCGACGACGAGATCGCCTTCTACGACGCCCTCGCCACCAACGACAGCGCCGTGCAGGCCATGGGGGACGCGAAGCTGAAAGTCATCGCCGCCGAGTTGATCACCCAGGTGAAGAAGAGTGTGACCATCGACTGGACCCTCCGCGAGAGCGCCCGCGCAAGGATCAAGGTGATGGTGAAGCGCATCCTGAACAAACACGGCTACCCGCCGGACTTGCAGGAAGAGGCCGTGAAGACGGTGCTGGCGCAGGCGGAGCTGTTGTGCGCGGAGTGGGTTTGAGCCTATGCTGGGCATGCAGCCTTCCGAAGACGGTTGGTCTCGGGCATCCGATCTCGCTACCTCCAACCTCATCGCTGGGGGTGCGGAAAACTAGATTCGTGATTGCTTGCCAACAGTTTACGAACGCCTAGCGTATTCGGTTTGAAACCCCAAGTTCTACTCTTTCTGACGATGCTGGCGGGCTGGATGAACCGTATCCAACAGCTTGTCATCGAATATCTCCTTGAGGTTCCAAGTCGCGAAGCGACAACAAAAGCGTCGCGCCCAAACAGGGTTCTACGGGAGCAGCTCGACATCCATGCCAATGGCAAACGGCTCCGTTACACGGCGAAGCAACAACGAAGGTTGTCCGATGCTGGCCGCAAGCTCGGTCGTCAGCTCCTGATGCAATTTGCAACCCTCGTCACACCGGAGACAATCTACGCCTAGCATCGGAAGTTCGTGGCCATAAAGTTCGCTCCGAAGAATCGCGATCTCCCCGCCGCCATGGCCCGCAGCGCCAAACGGGACGCCTTGATCATCAAGATCGCTTCCGAAAACGCGGGGTGGGGCAACGGGCGTTTCCAAGGCATGATGCAAGATACTGATCGATTTCGCCCTTTATTCGTTCAGTCGAGCAACGAGCAATCGCAGGTTGAGCCTTCGTCTGAAAAGGGGCACGTTCGTTCAGTGTTCCAATAGTTGATGCCGGCGGGCGTCTGAAAGCGTTCCACAACGGTCATTCCGATATAGGTCCCCGGATTCCTGATTGTTTGATTCACGTTGCCCCGACGGTTTCTCCGCCTGCGAACCGTCTCATGCGGTCGAGCACTTCTTGGTTTGTCTGCTTCAGGTCTATGAGCTGGTCATAGAGGGCCCACTTTCGGAGGCCCCGATCGGCAACATGTCGGCTTACGACGGTAGCCGCTAGCCCAAGCCACCATGTGTTCGTAACGGCGGCACAACCAGAACCTAAGATAAGAGATAGCCAATGTAGGCCTTCCCGGCTCGGTTAGTCGTCATCTGCGCCTTTTCATATAAGTCCAGATTCTCGGCTCTGTACGAGGTGAATGCAATTATCGCCATCGTTATGAGCGGGGGGCAGCTCATACCTATGTCCAAATGATCGGAGATTGCTTCGGCAACTGTATGCGTTAGGTCTGAGTTCGTAATCCCAGCGCCGTAAATATGGTCGGAAATCCCCTGTAGTGAGAGTTGAGAGTAGACCTCATCCGTAGTTACAACGTCGATGTGGGGGTAACGCTGGATCGCCTCCTTGACGTAGCCAATCGATTCAGTGGCCTTGGCTTGTATCAACTGGGTGATGTGCCCATCTGGCCCAGAAACGGCAATGTCCCAGCCTGCCTGATTCGCATGAGGGGCCAGCGCAGCAACGTAGCCGTCAGGTAGGTTGTGGCCGTCGTTTAGGTAGTCGACGTAGCGCTGCTCGAAGAGCTTCCCCTTGATCGCCGCTACGACTCCGTTCACTTGCTCGGGGCTCATGTG
>JAEWVY010000420.1 GCA_023396625.1 Pseudomonadota bacterium
CGGCGCTGACGATCACCTTCGGACTGGCATCCTCGATCCGCGAGGCCAGTGCGCCGGACGCAAAGCCACCGAAAACCACCGAATGGATCGCCCCGATGCGGGTGCAGGCCAGCATGGCGAAGGCGGCCTCGGCCACCATCGGCATGTAGATCAGCACGCGGTCGCCCTTTTTCACGCCCAATTCCTGCAGTGTCGCCGCCATGCATTGCACCTGCGCATGAAGCTCCCGGAAGGAATACACCTTTTCCTGGCCGGTCTCGGTGGACACGCAAATCAGCGCGGCCTGCTCCGCGCGGTCTTTCAGATGGCGGTCCACCGCGTTGTGGCACAGGTTGGTCGTGCCGCCGGCAAACCATCGCGCAAACGGCGGATTGCTGTAGTCGCACACCTGCTGCGGCGGGGTGTGCCAGTCCACGAGCTTGGCCTGCTCGGCCCAGAAGGTGTCGCGATCCTCGATGGAACGGCGGTAAAACTCGGCATAGTTCGTCATGCGTTTCTCCTCGGTGCCCTGGACTGAAATGCGCGCCCACCCTTCGCACCAGTGCCTGGCGCAGGGGGTGGGCTTCTGAATTCATAATTATTCATGACGTGCTTTCGGCAATCTGACGCGAATCCAAGCACCCACCCCGGCCCCGCCCGATGGGTCATATCGCAGGACTTCAGCGAATCAGTGCCTGAACCGCCTTGAACTGGGGGTGTTCGGCAGTGCGTAGCCATTCGAAAGCCACCATTTCGGTGGTGAGCAGTTCAACCCCCGCCCCCGCGAGCCGATCGAAGGCGGCATCACGGTCACGTTCCTTGCGCGAACCGCAGGCATCGGTCACGATCCACACGTCGAATTCATCCTCCATCAGATCCAGCGCCGTCTGCAGCAGGCAGACATGGGCCTCGCACCCGGCCAGCACGATGGTTTCGCGCCCCGTGGCGGAGTCGGCGGGTGGCTTGCGCAAATGCCGGGGCAGGCTGCGTGCATTGCCTTGTGCCGCTTGGGGCCGCGGTGGCCGAAGCCAGTCACCGAGGCCCTCCTCCACGGCGCTGAATTGCATCTTGGCCAGCGTTCGTTGGCACAAACCGCGCAGTTCGGGCGGATTTTCTCCAAGTTTCGACGGGTTTTGTTCGGTGCCCCAGACCGGCACATCCAGCAGGCGCGCCATGCGGGCCAGCTTCAAGGCCTGGGCCGTCACGGCGTGGCCATCATGAATGGCCGGCATGAGCCGAGCCTGGTAGTCGATCAGGACGAGTTGGGATTCAGAGGCGTCGAGCAGCATGCTTTTCGGTCGTGGCGCCGGCCCAGCGGCAGGACCCCGATTGTGGCAGCCCCGGCGTGTCCCACGACGGCGGGTGCTGTGGTAGCCTGCGCGAAATCCGACGCCAGGCCCGGCCCCCGCTGGTGCCCTGGTCTCGCTGGAGGCCACGCCCATGTTTCGTTTTCATCTCCGTCACCTGACCACGGTCTGCCTGACAGCCGTCGTCCTGTGGCTTCCGGCATGCGGTGGCGGCGACGGGCCGGACGACCCGCCGCCAGCCCCCGAAGTCACGGGTCGGGGCGAGCTCAAAACGTCCGACCTGGTCAACACCGTGCCGCTGGCGGACATCGTGGCCGCCGCGGAGGCCGGCATCGATGCGACCGTCTGGCAGTTCAGGCCACGGTACGCCGTCACCTCCTATCGGCTGACTTACCTGACCATCGATGGCCGGGGCGCGCCGGTGCTGGCGTCGGGCCTGGTCAGCGTGCCGGTGAAGCCCGCCGGCACCCCCAGCCCGGTGCTGAGTTACCAGCATGGCACCATCTTCAAGGACGCGGAGGCACCGAGCCACAAGGTCGTCGCGACGGAGCCGCCCGTGCTGCTGGCCTCGCAGGGTTATATCGTGGTGGCGTCGGACTATGTCGGCTTCGGGGCGTCCCGGGGCGTGGCGCATCCCTATCTGCTGGCCGCACCCATGGCCGCGGCCGTGATCGACCTGCTGACGGCCGCCAAGACCTGGCGCGCGCGGCAGCAGGTCGAGGACAACGGCCAGTTGTTCCTCATCGGCTACTCCCAGGGGGGGCACGCCACCCTGGCCGCCCACCGGGCCATGCAGGAGGGCCGGAGCGAACATCTCGCGCAACTGCGCCTGACGGTCCCCGGTGCCGGCCCCTACGATGTCGGGTTGACGCTGGACAGCCTGCTCGAGCGTGTGCGCGCCGAGAACCCCCTGCTCGCCGGTCTGATCAATCCTGGCCTGCTGCGGGATCTGGGGCCGGCCGTGCGCCACGAGGTGCGCCGGCTGATGTTGCGCGCCGCGATTCCCGAGGATGCGGATGTGGCCATCCAGAGCACTTTTCTCGACCACTACCTGGCCGACGACGTGGCCGCCATGGAACGCGACAGCAACGTGCGCCGTTGGGCACCCGCTCTGCCGGTGCGCCTGTTCCATGGCCAGGACGACCAGACGGTGCCTTACGTCGTCGCCAGCGAAACCCGGGCGACGATGCATGCCCTGGGCGCGGCCAGTGCGCGGCTGGCCGACTGCAGCGCCCGGCCGGCCAGCCACCTGGGTTGCGTGCAGCCCTACTTCGCCTACGCCCTGGAAGAGCTGTCGCACGTCGCCCGCGACCTGTAGCCGCCGCCACAGCGGTTAAAGTCGGATGGTCCAGGCATGGCACGACGGGCGTGCCGCCTTTTTCCCCAAGGAGTTCCGATGTTTCCTGAATACCGCGACCTGATCACCCATCTCAAAACCAGCGACCACCACTTCACCCGCCTGTTCGACCAGCACAACGCGCTGGACCAGAAGATCAAGAACATGGAAAACCATGTGGAAAAAGGTTCGCCGGAAGAGATCGAGACGCTGAAGAAGGAAAAGCTGGCGCTCAAGGACCAGCTTTACGTCATCCTGAAGAAGGCCAGTACCACCCAGGCCTGAACCCGGCAGACTCCCTGGCAAGCGGCGGGTCCTCGGCCCGCCCCAGAAAGTCCTATTTTTATAGCACACAATGACCATCTGGCGCTGGAAAACGGCAAAATTAGTCTGATTTTCCTGGCCGATCAATGGTTCACGGCCCGCAGGGCGGCTTTCAGGTCGTGACCGATCTCTGGGCGTTCGGCAAAGGGATCTGGCGGGTTCCTCAACTGCACGATGGCGTCCATGCGGGCTTGCACGTTGCCCAGCGCCTTCGGATGACTGTAGATATAGAACTGGTCCGCGGCAATGGCGTCAAACACGTTTTGCGCCACCTGGGCCGCCGACACCTTGCCTGAGCCCACGGCCTTGTCCGTCATGGCCTGGTGGATCAATTGGCTCGGCGTGGGCTGATGCGTGGCCAGTTCGTCCGGACGGTTGCGGTGGCACTGGCTGATGCCGGTGGCCACGAAATACGGGCACAGCACGCTGGCGCCAATCTGGTCAGTGACCAGCTTCAGATCCTGGTACAGCGTTTCCGTGAGGCTCACCACCGCGTGCTTGCTGACGTTGTAGACCCCCATGTTGGGCGCTGTCAGCAGGCCGGCCATGCTGGCCGTGTTGACGATATGGCCCCGATAGCCCGGGTCGTCGCGGGCTGCCGCCAGCATCATGGGGGTGAACAGGCGCACGCCATGGATCACGCCCCAGACGTTGACGCCCAGCACCCATTCCCAGTCTTGGACGGAGTTCTCCCAGATCAGGCCGCCGACGCCGACGCCGGCGTTGTTGAAGACGAAATGCGGCGCACCAAAACGGGCCTGCACATCCCGGGCCAGCACTTCCATCTGCGCAGCGCTGGACACGTCGACCCGGCGGGCCAGCACCGGGGCGCCGGCGGCCGCCATTTCGGCGGCTGCCCGGTCCAGCGCATCCTGCTGCACATCGACGAGCACCAGATTCATGCCCAGCTGCGCGCCGATGCGCGCGCACTCGAGGCCGAAGCCGGAGCCAGCGCCCGTGAGCACGGCGGTTTTTCCGTTGAAATCAGTCATCATGGCGCTGTTTCCTTGAAAGTATGGTGGTTTCAGCGGGGCATGGCCCGCGTGATGAGGGTGTCGAAATCGGTCCCCGCGCCCAGGCTGCCGAACGTCAGGCCCCAGGCGCCGCCCAGGCGTGACTCGCAGAACGTACCGAACACGGCGGCCGGCGCGGTCTGAGCCAGCAACGCGGCCTGCACAGCCAGGGCCACATCCTGCGCCAGCCGGCGGGCCTCCATTTCCGTGGCCATCTGCTCGACACGCAAGGGCAGTTCCGCGGCCAGCCGGTCCAGTGCCGGGTGCTGTCCCTTGGCAGGCGCCAGTTCATGCGCCAGCGCGGCGGCGGCGTCGGCCTGGCGCAGGGCGCGCAACAGGTCCAGGGCCATGATGTTGCCCGCGCCTTCCCAAATCGAGTTGACCGGCATCTCGCGGTAGATGCGCGCCATGATGCCTTCGCCCCCCTCCTCCACGTAGCCATTGCCGCCCAGGCATTCCATGGCCTCCTGCGCGAAGGCGCTGCCGCGTTTGCAGATCCAGAACTTGGCCACCGGCGTGAGCAGGCGCGACATGACCCGCTCGTGCGCGTCGCTGGGCCGATCGAACGCACGTGCCACGCGAATCGCCAGGGCGGTGGCCGCCTCTGATTCGAGCGTCAGGTCGGCCAGCACGTTACGCATCAGCGGCTGTGCGATCAGCCGCCTGCCAAAGGCCTGGCGTTGCGCCGCGTGGTCCAGCGCGATCGCCAGTGCCTGGCGCATCAGGCCGGCGGTTCCCAGGGCGCAGTCGAGCCGGGTCATCGACCCCATGGCCAGAATCTGCGGCACGCCTCGGCCCTCCTCGCCCACCAGCCAGGCCGTGGTCTCCATGAACTCGACTTCGGCGCTGGCGTTGGCGCGGTTCCCCAGCTTGTCCTTGAGCCGCTGGATCCGCAGGGCATTGCGGCTGCCATCGGGGAGCACACGCGGCAGGAACAGGCAGGACAGGCCGCCAGGGGTATGGGCCAGAATCAGGAAGGCGTCACACATGGGCGCCGAAAAAAACCATTTGTGGCCGGTCACGCGAAAGCGCTGGCCCCAGGCATCCTCGCCATCGGGCACGCCCCGTGTGGTGTTGGCGCGCACGTCGGAGCCCCCCTGCTTCTCCGTCATGCCCATGCCCATGGTCGCGCCCGTCTTGTCGCGCCAGGGCCTGAGCACGGGGTCGTAGCTGCGGCTGGTCAGCAGGGGCGCCCAGTCGGCGTGGATCGCGGCGTTGCTGCGCAGCGCCGGCGTGACGGCGTAGGTCATGGAGATGGGGCACAGCATGGAGGGCTCCAGCTCGGTGAAGAGCATGAAGCCGGCCGCACGCCGCACGTGGGCATGCCCGCTGGCCTGCTCCGCCGCCGAAAACGGCGTGCCGTGCAGGCCCGCACCCACGGCCGCGGCCATCAAGGCGTGGTAGCTCGGGTGAAATTCGACCTCATCGATGCGGTGGCCCTGGCGGCTGTGGCTGCGCAGTTCGGGGGGGTGCGCGTTGGCCAGGCGGGCATGCCTTTGCATGTGGGCTGTCCCCAGCTGCGCTCCCAGGGCCTGCAGTTCAGCCGTATCGAGTCCTGGCGCATTGAAACGGAGCGCGGACTGCAGGGCCCGGTTGCCGGCCAGCAGGTTGTAGTCGACCAGTGGATCGGACTGGTTGAAGATTTCATGCGTGGCGTGCATTGCCTCTCCTTGTCCCTCGCCGGCTCGCGGTGTCAGATGAGTTTGACCAGCTGTTTGCCGAAGTTCCTGCCCTTGAGCAGGCCGATGAAGGCCCCCGGCGCGGCCGCGATGCCCTGCGCCACGGATTCACGCGGACGCAGTTTGCCGGTGGCGACCAGGGAGCCCAGTTCCGCCAGTGCCTCGGGCCAGACCTCCATGTGCTCGCTGACAATGAAACCCTGGATCTTCAGCCGGTTCACCAGGATCAGGGCCGGATGGGTCAGAGGCAGCGGGGCGCCATCGTAGCCGGCGATCATGCCGCACACGGCAATGCGGCCAAACGCGTTCATGCGCAGCAGCACGGCGTCGAGCACCATGCCGCCGACATTCTCGAAGTAGCCGTCGATGCCGTCCGGACAGGCGGCCTTGAGTGCCTTGGACAGCGAGACGGCATCCCGATGGAGCTTGTAGTCCACGCAGGCATCGAAGCCCAGTTCATCGACCGCGTAGGCGCATTTTTCAGGGCCGCCAGCGATGCCGACCACCCGGCAGCCACGCGCCTTGGCCAGCGCGGCGAAAGCACTGCCCACCGCCCCCGTGGCGGCGCTCACGACCATGGTTTCCCCGGCCTTGGGTTCGATGATCCTGACCAGGCCGTACCAGGCGGTCACCCCCGGCATGCCGACGGCGCCAAGGTAATGGCTCAACGGCACATGGGTGGTGTCCACCTTGCGCAGCGCGCCGGGCTGGCTGGCGTCCACCACGCTGTATTCCTGCCAGCCGCCCATGCCGACCACCTTGTCTCCGGGCGAAAAACGGGGGTGCCGGGAGGCCGCCACCTCACCGACGGTGCCCCCGATCATCACTTCGCCCAGTGGCTGGGGTTGGGCATAGCTCTTGCCCGCATTCATGCGGCCGCGCATGTAAGGGTCCAGGCTCAGATAGTGGTGCTGCACCAGCACCTGACCTTCCTGCAGCGCCGGTGTTTCCGTGGTGACGAGCCTGAAGTTGGCCTCGGTGGCTTCCCCTTCAGGGCGGCTGTCAAGCACGATCTGCTGGTTGCGGGGCATGAAAAACTCCTTTTGTAACTATGATATTGATAGCCAACATCATCCATTCGACGCTGGATAACGGCCTATTTTCATAAAATTTTCCGATCAATCCGTGGCAATCGTCCCGGCCGATGAAGACTGGACGCCCTCGTCATGGCCCGGGGCGCTGCCCAGCTGTGCCATGTACTTGAACGTGCCCGTGGCATGCGCGCAGGCCTGCCCGGTGTCGTCATACAGCGTGCCCTCGGCAAAGGCCAGGCTGCGGGTCCGGTGCAGCAGCCGTCCCCGGCCGACCAGACTGCCTCCGGGCGACACCCTGGCTGGCCGCATGAAGCTGGTTTTCATCTCGATCGTCACCACGCCCATGCCCGGCTCCACACTGCGAGCCGCAGTGGCCATGACCACGTCGAGAAAAGTCATGCAGGCGCCGCCATGGGTCACCTCGAACGAATTCTGATGTTCCGGCAATGGCGCGTAGCGCAGCTCGGAGTGGCCTTTCTCGAACACCTGCAGCGTGAAGCCGAGGTGTTCGACGAACGGAATACGGACACCGAATCCGAGGTTCATGTCAGCAACGCCAAGCCGCCGGGCCTGGGCCCCATATCACCCACCGGTGACCACGCTCACACCGCCGTCCACCGCCAGCCATTGGCCGGTGATGTGCTTGCCGGCGTCGGACGCATACAGCACCGTGAGGCCCTTGAGATCCTCGTTGTCCCCCAGGCGCCGCAGCGGCGCATGAGCGGCGAGCTTGTCCTCGCCCAAGGCCTTGAGCGTGCCCACCGTCATCTTGCTCGGGAAAAAGCCCGGACAGATGGCATTGACGGTGATGTTGTACTTGCCCCATTCGCAGGCGAGCGCGCGGGTGAAGTTGATGACCGCCCCCTTGGACGTGTTGTAGGCGATGGTCTGCATCTCGGGGGGATTGCCCCCCAGCCCGGCGATGGAGGCGATGTTGATGATGCGGCCGCTGCGCCGTTCGATCATGCAATGCTTGGCCAGGTGCTGGCTGAGGATGAAATAACCGCGCACGTTGAGGTTCATCACCTTGTCCCAGGCCTCGACCGGGTGGTCCTCCGCCGGCGCGCCCCAGGCCGCGCCGGCATTGTTGACCAGAATGTCCACCGGGCCCATGCGCGCGAGTGTTTCATCCGCCAGGCGGCGGATGTCGACCTCGTTGGCACAGTCGGCGGCGATCCAGCGGGCGTCGATGCCTGCGGCCTGCAGGTCAGCGACGGCCTCCTCCAGGTCATCGGCCTTGCGCGAACTGAGCATGATGCGCGCGCCGGCTTCGCCCAGGGCCTGCGCCATCTGCAGGCCCAGGCCCCGGGAGCCGCCGGTGACCAGCGCGGTTTTTCCCTGGAGGTTGAACAACTGCGTCACGGTACGGGTCATGTTTGTGTCTCCTGACAAATGGGAACAAGGCGGGCTGGCAGCCGTCAGGCAAGGTAGTCCATGCACTGGCGTTCCGCGCGCACCGCCCCGATGAAAGGCTTGAGTGCTTCGTGCCGGGGGTGGTGCTGGTAGGCGTCCAGCGCTTCCCGATCCTCGAATTCCGTGTACAGCACCAGATCGTAGGTGCATTCCATGCCCGATTGTGCGATGGCCACCTCGAAGCGCAGTGTCCCGGGCGCGATATCCGCGCAGGCGTCCAGCAGCGCCTTGGCCTTGCGCAGGTTGGTGGCCTTGTCCGCGCCTTCGGCATGGTCCTTGAATTTCCACATCACGATGTGCTTGATCATGGGGTTTCCTTGAGTCGGGAGCGAATGAAGATGAGGCAGACCCCTGCGCCCGCGGCCACGGCGCCGCCGGTCATCAGTGCGCCGCCCTGCCCCGCGTCCAGGCGATACGTGGCCAAGCCCAGCACCAGCGTCAGCAAGCCGCCATAGATCAGCGTCCAAGCCAAGGCCTGGACACGCCGGAGGGTTGTCATGGCGGCCATCAGAAGGCGTCTTCTGGTAATTCGAGGCAGGTCGGATCGCGGGTTTCGACCACCTTGAGCCATGCCCCGATTTTCGGCAGCTCATAGTGAAAAAAGTAGCGTGCCGCGCCCAACCGGCCGCTGCGGGCCGGGGCCGGCGCGCCGGCCCATGCCGCGAGACCCACGTCGAGCCAGATCCACGCGAGAACCACATGACCAAAGGCTTGCATGTAGGGCACGGCATTGGCCAGGGCCTCGGCGGGATCGCCTGTCGACCAGGCCGCGCGTGTCGCGCTGTCGACTTGCGCCAGTGCCTGAGCCAGGGCGTCGGCATAGAGGGCCAATTCGGGGAGACGCCGCGCCCTGTCGATGGTGGCGCCCATGCGCGCGGCCAGCAGCTGCAGGCCTCGGCCGTTCTCCATGAGCACCTTGCGGCCCAGCAGGTCGGCCGCCTGGATGCCGTGCGTGCCCTCGTGGAT
>JAEWVY010000038.1 GCA_023396625.1 Pseudomonadota bacterium
GACATCGTCTCGATCGACCCCGGCGTGGTCAAGGCACTCCAGGATGACGCCTTCATCCCCGTGATCAGCCCAATCGGCTTTGGCGAACACAACGAGAGCTACAACATCAACGCCGATGTGGTTGCAAGCAAACTGGCGACAGTGCTTGGCGCCGAAAAACTGGTTCTGCTGACCAACACACCCGGTGTGCTGGACAAAACCGGCGAACTGCTGACCGATCTCACTGCACGCGAAATTGACGCGCTTTTTGCCGATGGAACGATTTCAGGCGGCATGTTGCCCAAGATCGGTGGCGCACTCGATGCAGCCCGCAACGGTGTCAACGCCGTCCACATCATCGACGGACGCGTCCCGCACGCCATGTTGCTCGAGATCCTGACGGATCAGGCCTACGGCACGATGATCCGCTCGCATTGAGCGGGGCCCGGCGCCAGCCTGGTGGCGCCGGACGCTGTGCGAGAATCGTTCCCACCTCTTTCTGCGGTTGGAACCGATGCCAGAATCCAAAGACCCGCCCCCCAGGCAAACCGCATTCCAGGAAGAAACGCCCTCGCCTCGAAAGCGGCCGCCACCTGGAGCGCGTCGGGCACATATCCTTCAGACACTGGCGACCATGCTCGAACAGCCCGGCACGGAGCGCATCACCACGGCCGCACTGGCTGCCCGTCTGGAGGTAAGCGAAGCCGCTCTCTATCGCCACTTCGCAAGCAAGGCTCAGATGTTCGAGGGACTGATTGATTTCATTGAGGCGTCCATGTTCTCGCTGATCAACCAGATCATTGAACGTGAACCGCCCGGACCGTCACAGGCGACACGCGTCGCGGCGGTGCTGTTGCAGTTTGGCGAGAAAAACCCCGGCATGGCCCGGGTCATGTCCGGAGATGCCCTGGTGCTCGAGAATGAGCGTCTGCAGCAACGCATGAATCTTTTTTTTGACAAAATCGAAGCTCAGTTCCGTCAGAGCCTCCGCGATGGAACACACGCTGCGGTCGATGCCGGCCCTGAGGTTTCACGGCTCGCCCGCGCTTCGGTGTTGACCGCCTTCGTCATGGGCAGGCTGCAGCGTTTCGCGCGATCCGGGTTCAAGCGTCTGCCGACGGAACACCTCGAAGCAAGCCTGGCCCTGCTTCGGTGACAGCACAAACACCTGAGAGTCGCCAAGACGGCGGTCCCCTCGTTCTGGACAGAACGCCAAAGCATCGTTATCCGGGAGACCCATCATGAAACTCGTTCGCTTCGGCAGGCCTGGCAAGGAAAAACCCGGGCTGATTGACGCCACCGGCACGTTACGCGATCTGAGTGCCGTCATGGCGGACCTGACCCCTGACAACCTCGGCGACAGAAAACTGGCGAGACTGGCCCGACTGAAGACTGGTCACCTGCCAGTGGTCAAGGGGCGGCCTCGCCTGGGGTGCCCTGTCGCCAATGTGGGCAAGTTCATTGCCATCGGCCTCAATTATGCGGACCACGCGGCCGAGGCGGGCATGCCAATTCCGGAAGAACCGGTGGTGTTCATGAAGGCCATCAGCTGCATTCAGGGTCCCAACGACCCAGTGATGCTACCCAAAGGGTCCCAAAAATCCGACTGGGAAGTGGAACTGGGCGTGGTCATTGGCACACGCGCCCGCCATGTGTCCCAGAAGCATGCCCTGAATCACGTGGCCGGCTATTGCGTCGTCAATGACTTGAGCGAGCGCGAATACCAGCTCGAACGCGGCGGCACCTGGGACAAGGGCAAAGGCTGCGACACGTTTGGTCCTATCGGACCCTGGCTGGTAACGCGTGATGAGATCCCCAATCCTCAAAAACTCGATCTCTGGCTCGATCTCAATGGCCAGCGCATGCAGACAGGCAATACCCGGACCATGATTTTTGGCGTCGCGAAAATCATCAGCTACCTGAGCCAGTTCATGACGCTGATGCCGGGCGATGTCATCACCACCGGCACCCCACCCGGCGTCGGCATGGGACTCAGGCAAAACGGACAAAACACCCCCATGTTTCTCAAGCCAGGGGACGTGATGCGCCTTGGTATCCACGGCCTTGGAGAGCAGGAACAGGCCGTGCATGCATTCCGCCGTGAATGACGGCGATCCACGACCTGCCCGCGAACTCTGTGGCGCCATCCGCATAGGTAATTACCCTGCCGTGAAATAGGCGCGCGCCTCTAGAACACCCCCCGGGTTGTTCCAACCATGGGAATTGCTGCAAAATAGAACGACCGTTCGTTTTATTTTGACTGAGACACTACCCCATGGATATCGCAGACCAGCCAGCAAGAGCCCGCGCCGCCAAGGACGGGGCCGGACTGCGCGGATCTGGACGCGCGCTGCACAAAGGCCAGCAAACCAAGGCCGTGATCATCGACGCCGCACTGGGGCTGGCTGCTCAGATCGGACTCGAAGGTCTGTCCATCGGCGCTGTGGCGGAAGTCACCGGCATGAGCAAATCCGGCGTGTTCGCCCACTTTGGCTCACGCGAGGAACTGCAGATTTCCGTCGTCCGGGAATATCACGCTCGGTTCGAGGATGAGGTGTTTTACCCCGCCTTGCGCGAACCCCGCGGTTTGCCACGGCTGCGTGCCATGTTCGCCAACTGGATGAGGCGTACCTCCACTGAAATCGACTCGGGCTGCATTTACATCAGCGGTGCCGTCGAGTTCGATGACCGGCCCGGCCCGGTGCGCGATGCCCTGGCCGAATCGGTGAATACCTGGCTGGCAGCGATGATTCGCGCCATTGTCCAGGCCAGGCAGGAAAACCAGCTCCGCGCCGACGCCGACGAACGCCAAGTCGCGTTTGAAATCCACGGATTGATCCTCGCGCTGCACTATGAGGCTCGCTTCCTCAAGAGTCCCGGCTCTCTGGCCCGCGCCACCCTCGGTTTCGACAACATTCTCCACCGCTACGGCACCCCTGCCGATACCAGCCCACGACATTCGTGAAGCCCTGTTTTTCACCATCTTTCGCAATCCCTGAAGGAGTTCCCCATGCCCAGCTACACCCCGCCTTTGCGCGACATGCAGTTCGTGATGCACGAAGTGTTCAATGTCGCCGCCGACTTCAAGGCCATGCCCATGCACTCCGACATCGATGCCGAGACCATCGATGCGGTGCTCGTGGAGGCCGGCAAGTTCGCCGCTGAAGTGATTCTTCCGCTGAACGTCAGCGGTGACACCGAAGGCTGCACGATCGACCACACCACCCACGAAGTCAAGACACCCACGGGCTTCAAAGAAGCCTATGCGAAGTACGTCGAAGGAGGTTGGCCCGCACTCAGTTGCGACCCGGCCTACGGCGGCCAGGGCCTGCCGCTGGTGGTCAACCAGTGTCTTTACGAGATGATGAACTCGGCCAACCAGGCCTGGACCATGTACCCCGGTCTCACGCACGGGGCCTACGCTGCACTGGCCTCGCACGGCACGGACGAGCAGAAGCGAACCTACCTGCACAAGATGACCAGCGGCGAGTGGACGGGCACCATGTGCCTGACCGAGCCGCACTGCGGCACCGACCTGGGCTTGATGCGCACCAAGGCCGAGCCGCAGCCCGATGGCAGCTACCGCATCACGGGCTCCAAGATCTTCATCAGCGCCGGCGAGCACGACATGGCCGCCAACATCGTGCACCTGGTGCTGGCACGGCTGCCCGATGCGCCACCCGGTATCAAAGGCGTGAGCCTGTTCATCGTGCCAAAGTACCTCGTCAATCCCGACGGCAGCCTGGGTGAACGCAATGGCATCTACTGCGGCGGGCTGGAACACAAGATGGGTATCCATGGCAATGCCACAGCGCAAATCGTGCTCGATGGCGCTGTCGGCACCATGGTCGGCCAGCCCAACAAGGGCATGCAGGGCATGTTCGTGATGATGAACGCGGCCCGCCTGGGCGTGGGCAACCAGTCCCTGGGGTTGACCGAGGTGGCCTACCAGAACGCCCTCGCCTACGCCAGGGATCGCATCCAGATGCGCTCGCTCAGCGGCCCCAAAGCCAAGGACAAGCCCGCCGATCCCATCAT
>JAEWVY010000062.1 GCA_023396625.1 Pseudomonadota bacterium
TCTCCTTTTCCTTGGTTGCAAAAAATGCCTATACGGCCGCCGCCGACTTGTGCGGCACGAAGATGCCGCAGCCCAGCAGACGGTGCCCGCCCAGGCCCTGGCGCTGCACCCGCAGCGACTGCGCCTCGTCCAGACCATGCAGCATCAGGCTGTAGGCATGCTGCACGTGCGCGCCATGGCGCAGCTCCTGGTGCAGCCCGCATACGCGTTGGCCCGCAATGTCCAGCGCCTCCAGCTCGCGCGCCACGGCGTGCATGAAGGCTTCCTCGTCCGGCGTATCCGCCGCCACGCGGTAGGCATAGAGCGTGGCCAGCGGCTGCAGCTCGCGCACCTGCGTGGCCCCCAGGCGCAGCACCGCGCCGGCTACGGGCAGATCCGCGCCCACCATGGCCTGCAACGCCGGGACACGCTCGCGCCGCACGCGCAGCAGCAGCCGTGCGCGTGCCGGCAGCAGGGCCATGTCGCCCGTGCCCTGCACGCACTTGAGCGGATGGATGCCTGCCAGGTCATCCTGCGCCAGCCAGGGCAAACGCTCGCACAGCGCCTCCCGCAGGGCGTGTGCGTGCTCCCGAGGCAAGGCGGCGGCCTGCACGGCCAACGCCACGTCCACGGTGGGCGCGCGCTCGGGGATTGCGTCAGGTGTCATGGCTGCGCCTCGTCCTTCGCCGGGGGTTGGGACTGCGCCCAGCGCACCAGGGCCTGGCCCCACAGCAAAGCGGTCTGCGGGTCCACCTCGAAGATGGTGAACCGGCTTTTCTCGCGGATGCGGGTGCGCAGCAGGCTCATGCCGCCGGATTCGTAATCCAGTTGCTGCAACTCGATGACCTGTCCGCCCAGCGGGTTGGTCAGCCTCTCGATCGGGGTGATGCTTGTCATGGATGGATCGCTCGGTGAATGCCCGCGGCAGGGGACGCCGCAGGCTCGACCGTTTGTACCGCTATTTGGCGCATCCAGCCCGTTCAGCGTCTATTACCGGGACGGGTGGGGCCATATAGCCCTAATGGGTAGCACCGGATACTCAACGAGGGTGATAGCGCGGCCCGCAAGGCCGCTCTTACGATGTGTCCCATTGTTGACCGTGAACCGGCCCGAAGAGGCAAGACGTCAACCAGGCTTTAGAGCGATCGGCACCCGCCGGCCGCGCCGACCGGAGACACATCATGAGCAAGAAACCGCACGACACCCCCATGCTGGACCAGCTCGAAAGCGGCCCGTGGCCCAGCTTCGTGACTGGCCTGAAGCGCCTGGCCAAGGACAACGACTACATGACCGATCTCATGGGTCAGCTGGAGCACTCCTACAAGACCCGCAAGGGTTACTGGAAGGGGGGCACGGTGGGCGTTTTCGGCTATGGCGGTGGAGTGATCCCGCGCTTTTCCGAGGTGGCCGACCTGTTCCCGGCGTCCAAGGAGTTCCACACCCTGCGCGTGCAACCCCCGGCGGGCATGCACTACACCACCGAGGTGCTGCGCAAGATGTGCGATATCTGGGAGCGCCACGGCTCGGGCCTCATCGCCTTTCACGGTCAGTCCGGCGACATCATGTTCCAGGGCACCAGCACTTCCAACGTGCAGGCCGCGTTCGATGAAATCAACGAACTGGGCTTCGACCTGGGCGGCGCCGGCCCCGCCGTGCGCACCAGCATGTCCTGCGTGGGCGCGGCGCGCTGCGAACAGTCGTGCTACGACGAGGCCAAGGCCCAGCGCGCCGTGGTCAACACCTTCCTGGACGACATGCACCGTCCGGCGCTGCCCTACAAGTTCAAGTTCAAGTTCTCGGGCTGCCCGAACGACTGCATGAACTCCATCCAGCGCGCCGACATGGCCGTGATCGGCACCTGGCGCGACAACATCCGCACCGACGAGGCGCTGGCGCGCAAGTGGTTTGCCAAGCACGGCATGACCGAGCTGGTCAACGACGTGGTGAGCCGCTGCCCCACCAAGACCATCCGGCTCTTGGAGACCAAGGACGTGGCCCAGGGCCCGAAGATCTCCAGCGTGGCCGTCAACAACACCCAGTCCCTGGAAATCGACAACGGCAACTGCGTGCGCTGCATGCACTGCATCAACGTCATGACCGGCGCGCTGGGCACGGGCACCGACAAGGGCGTGACCATCCTCATGGGCGGCAAGCGCACCCTGAAGATCGGTGACCTGATGGGCACGGTGGTGGTGCCTTTCATGCAGATGAAGACGGACGAGGACTACCAGGGCCTGGTGGAACTGGCGCAAAAGACCATCGATTTCTTCGCCGAGAACGCGCTGGAACACGAGCGCACGGGCGAGATGATCGAACGCATCGGTCTGGTCAACTTCCTCGAAGGCATCGGTCTGGAAATCGACGCCAACATGGTGTCCACGCCGCGCACCAACCCCTACGTTCGCACCGACGGCTGGGACGACGAGGTGGCGAAGATCAAGGCGCGCAAGACCGCCTGAACACCGTTGGCAACCGTACACAGCACAAGGAAGACAACCATGGCCACCATGCGCACCCCCATCGAGAGCGGCGTACCCGACAACAAGCCCTACCTGCATCCCCTGATGCGCAAGAACTACGGCAACTGGAAGTACCACGACCGGC
>JAEWVY010000085.1 GCA_023396625.1 Pseudomonadota bacterium
AATTACGCGATGATCTTGGCGACGACGCCGGCGCCGACGGTGCGACCGCCCTCGCGGATGGCGAAGCGCAGGCCTTCTTCCATGGCGATGGGGGCGATCAGCTTGACCGTGATGGACACGTTGTCGCCAGGCATCACCATTTCCTTGCCTTCGGGCAGTTCGATGGCCCCGGTCACGTCCGTCGTGCGGAAGTAGAACTGGGGACGGTAGTTGTTGAAGAACGGGGTGTGGCGGCCGCCTTCGTCCTTGCTCAGCACGTACACCTCACCGGTGAAGTGGGTGTGCGGCTTGATGGAGCCGGGCTTGCACAGCACCTGGCCGCGCTCGACGTCTTCGCGCTTGGTGCCGCGCAGCAAAATGCCGACGTTGTCGCCCGCCTGGCCTTGATCCAGCAGCTTGCGGAACATTTCCACGCCGGTGCAGGTGGTCTTGGCGGTGTCTTTGATGCCGACGATTTCGATTTCCTCGCCCACCTTGATCACGCCGCGCTCGATACGGCCGGTCACCACGGTGCCGCGGCCGGAGATGGAGAACACGTCTTCCACGGGCATGAGGAAGGCGCCGTCCACGGCGCGTTCAGGGGTGGGGATGTAGCTGTCCAGGGCCTCGGCCAGCTTCATGATGGCGCCTTCGCCCAACTCGCCCTTGTCGCCTTCCAGGGCGAGCTTGGCCGAGCCGTGGACGATGGGGGTCTTGTCGCCAGGGAATTCGTATTTGTCCAGCAGTTCGCGCACTTCCATTTCGACGAGCTCGAGCAGTTCGGCGTCGTCCACCATGTCGCATTTGTTCAGGAAGACGATGATGTAGGGCACGCCCACTTGGCGGGCCAGCAGGATGTGCTCGCGGGTCTGGGGCATGGGGCCGTCGGCGGCGGACACGACCAGGATGGCGCCGTCCATCTGGGCCGCGCCGGTGATCATGTTCTTGACGTAGTCGGCGTGGCCGGGGCAGTCCACGTGGGCGTAGTGGCGGTTGGCCGTTTCGTATTCCACGTGCGCGGTGTTGATGGTGATCCCGCGGGCTTTTTCTTCCGGCGCCGCGTCAATCTGGTCGTAGGCCTTGGCCGCGCCGCCGAATTTGGATGCCAGCACCGTCGTGATCGCCGCCGTCAGCGTCGTCTTGCCGTGGTCCACGTGTCCAATCGTGCCCACGTTCACGTGCGGCTTCGTCCGCTCAAATTTCTCTTTTGCCATTTCAATTTCTCCAAAGAACAGTGTCCGTGTTTGGTTTTACGTCTGCACCCGGTTGCCGATTCACGCCGCACGGAAACGACGTGGCACCGGATCGCAGACAGCCAGCCCGGTCAGTTGAACCGACCGAGCCAGCGGCTTTACTATTACTTCGCGCGAGCCGCGACAATGGCGTCAGCGACGTTCTTCGGCGCTTCTGCGTAGTGCTTGAACTCCATCGTGTAGGTCGCGCGACCCTGCGACATGGAACGCAGCGTCGTGGAATAGCCGAACATCTCGGACAGCGGGACCTCGGCCTTGATGGCCTTGCCGCCGCCCACCATGTCGTCCATGCCCTGCACCATGCCACGACGGGACGAAAGGTCGCCCATCACATTGCCTGCATAGTCTTCGGGCGTCTCAACCTCCACGGCCATCATGGGTTCCAGAATCACGGGATTGGCCTTGCGCGCAGCCTCCTTGAAACCAAAGATGGCCGCCATTTTGAACGCCTGCTCAGATGAGTCCACGTCATGGTAGGAACCGAATGTCAAGGTGACCTTGACATCCACCACCGGGTAGCCCGCCAGCACACCCGTATTCAATGCCTCGATGACACCCTTTTCGACCGCCGGGATGTATTCACGGGGGACGACACCTCCCTTGATGGCATCCACGAATTCGAAGCCCTTGCCCGCTTCCTGCGGCTCCAGCGTGAATACCACGTGGCCATACTGACCCTTGCCGCCAGACTGACGGACAAATTTGCCTTCGACGTCGGAAACCGACTTGCGCACAGTTTCGCGATAGGCCACCTGTGGCTTGCCGACATTCGCCTCCACGCCGAACTCGCGCTTCATGCGGTCCACGATGATCTCGAGGTGCAATTCACCCATGCCGCCGATGATGGTCTGACCGGATTCCTCGTCGGTATTGACACGGAACGAAGGATCCTCCGCCGCGAGACGCGACAAAGCGATGCCCATCTTTTCCTGATCCGCCTTGGACTTGGGTTCCACAGCCTGTCGGATGACAGGCTCGGGAAACACCATGCGTTCCAACGTCACAACAGCATCAGGGTCGCACAGGGTTTCACCCGTGGTCACATCCTTCAAGCCCACACAGGCAGCGATGTCGCCAGCGCGGATTTCATCAACTTCCATCCGGTTGTTGGCGTGCATCTGGACGATACGCCCGATGCGCTCCTTCTTGCCGCGCACGGGGTTGTACACGCTGTCGCCCTTGGAAAGCACGCCGGAGTACACGCGCACAAACGTCAACTGGCCGACGAAGGGGTCGGTCATGAGCTTGAACGCCAGCGCGGAGAACTTTTCGCTGTCATCCGCCTTGCGGGCCGTTTCCTTCTCGTCTTCGTCCGTGCCGGCCACGGGGGGGATGTCCACGGGCGAGGGCAGGAAGTCGATCACCGCGTCCAGCATGCGCTGCACACCCTTGTTCTTGAAGGCCGTGCCGCACAGCATGGGCTGGATTTCCGTGGCGATGGCGCGGGTCCGCAGACCCTGCTTGATCTCGGCCTCGGTCAAATCACCCTCTTCCAGGTACTTGTTCATCAACTCTTCTGAGGCTTCGGCCGCGGCTTCCACCATCTTCTCGCGCCACTCCTTGGCGCTGGCCAGGAGGTCCGCCGGAATCTCTTCGAAGGTGAATTTCATGCCCTGCGAGGCTTCGTCCCAGATGATGGCCTTCATCTTGATGAGGTCGACCACACCCTTGAAGTTTTCTTCCGCGCCAATCGGGATCACGATCGGCACGGGGTTGGCCTTCAGGCGCAGACGCATCTGGTCGTACACCTTGAAAAAGTTGGCGCCGGTGCGGTCCATCTTGTTCACGAAGGCCAGACGCGGCACCTTGTACTTGTTGGCCTGGCGCCACACGGTCTCGGACTGAGGCTGCACGCCGCCCACAGCGCAGTACACCATGCAGGCGCCGTCCAGCACACGCATGGAGCGCTCCACCTCGATGGTGAAGTCCACGTGGCCGGGGGTGTCGATGATGTTGAAACGGTGCTCCGGATAGGACAGGTCCATGCCCTTCCAGAAGCAGGTGGTCGCGGCGGAGGTGATCGTGATGCCCCGCTCCTGCTCCTGCTCCATCCAGTCCATGGTGGCCGCGCCGTCGTGCACTTCACCAATCTTGTGGTTCACGCCAGTGTAGAAAAGAATGCGTTCGGTCGTGGTGGTCTTGCCGGCGTCAATGTGCGCCGAAATACCGATATTGCGGTAGCGCTCGATGGGAGTTGTGCGAGCCATGATTTCTCTTTCGTTAATGGCCACAAGCCCGCCACTGCATGCGCAGCGGGACGGGCTTGTCAGCCTGGGTACAGGAGGATTCGGGCTTAGAAGCGGAAGTGGCTGAAAGCCTTGTTGGCCTCGGCCATGCGGTGTACTTCATCGCGCTTCTTCATGGCGCCGCCACGGCCTTCCGTAGCCTCCATGAGTTCGTTGGCCAGACGCAATGCCATGGACTTCTCGCCACGCTTGCGGGCAGCTTCCTTGATCCACCGCATGGACAGCGCCAGACGACGCACTGGACGCACTTCGACGGGCACCTGGTAGTTGGCGCCGCCCACGCGGCGGGACTTGACCTCCACCATGGGCTTGACGTTGTTGATCGCGGTGACAAAAAGCTCCAGCGGGTCCTTGCCCGTTTTCTGTTCCATGGTTTCGAGGGCACCATAGATGATGCGCTCGGCGACCGCCTTTTTGCCGCCTTCCATGATCACGTTCATGAACTTGGAGAGTTCGACATTGCCGAACTTGGGATCCGGCAGGATTTCACGTTTAGGGACTTCGCGACGACGTGGCATGTTTCACCTCTTTGCTTCAGTTGGCATCTTCAGCGATGCCGCGAAAGCCATATTGACTTCCACTTACTCGACCCGACCATCGGGTCACTACGCTGCACACCGCGCCACGCGGCAGACAGCACCTTTTGCGCCCAACCCACCAAGGCTGGACACCTGACGGCCCGACTTACTTGGCCTTGGGCCGCTTGGCACCGTACTTGGAACGCGACTGCTTGCGATCCTTCACACCCTGCAGGTCCAGCGAACCGCGCACGATGTGATAGCGCACACCCGGCAAGTCCTTGACGCGACCGCCGCGCACGAGCACCACCGAGTGCTCCTGCAGGTTGTGGCCTTCGCCGCCGATGTAGGAAATGACCTCGAAACCGTTGGTCAAGCGCACTTTGGCGACCTTGCGCAAAGCGGAGTTCGGCTTCTTCGGCGTCGTGGTATAGACGCGTGTGCAGACGCCACGGCGCTGCGGCGAGTTTTGCATCGCGGGGCTTTTTGACTTGGTCTTTTCGACCTCGCGCCCCTGACGCACCAATTGATTGATGGTTGGCATTGAAAACGTCCCTAAACGTTTGAAAACATCCTGGGTCAGCCCCGGACGATCACCGAAAACCGCTGAAATTCAGCTACGACGACGCATCCCGGCTGCCGATGCACAGGCAAATATTTCCCGCCCCAATAGCAGGAAAGCCTTTCAGTATAACCGGCATTGCCTTTTCCGGCAAATCATCCGCGCATGGCGTCGCCCCTGTCTCGAGGGCGGCAGGACTTCATTTGATCCACAGGCGCACCGCATCCCAGGCGCGGCCAAACACGCCAGCCTGGTCGACAGCGTCCAGCACTTCCAGCGGCACGTCGACGAGCGGTTGGTCGCCCATCGAGACCTTGAGCGCCCCCACGGCCTGCCCCCGGGCAAACGGCGCCACCAGGGGATCGGGGCGAACCACCTGGGTCTTGATCCGCCCTGCGCTGCCACTGGGCACTGCGACAACGATGTCCTGAGAGCGTCCCAGCTTCAGCACCGAAGCCGTGCCCTTCCAGACTTGTGGCGTCACCACCGCCTGGCCCGCGCCAAACAGCTTGACCGCCTCGAAGGCGGTGTAGCCCCAATTGAGCAGTTTCTGTGATTCCGCGGCACGCGCATTTTCGCTGGCCGTGCCCAGCACGATGGACAGCAGGCGGCGCGATCCGACATTGGGAAACTCCCGCCTGGCCGTCGCCACCAGGCAATAGCCTGCGGCCGCCGTGTGCCCGGTCTTGAGTCCATCCACCGTCGGGTCGCGGAACAGCAGCGTGTTGCGGTTGCTGTCATTGGCTGCCGGGGTTCCCGGATAGCGGTACTTCCGGATCGCGTAATAGCCGACATATTCGGGAAAATCCCGCATCAATCGGGTCGCCAGAATGCTCAGATCACGCGCCGTGGTGACGTGACCGGCCTCGGTCAGCCCCTCCGGATTCTTGTAGCTGGTGTCCTTCATGCCCAGCGCCCGGGCCTGGGTGTTCATGAGCGCGACGAAGCGCTCGACACTGCCGCCCACGCCCTCGGCCAGCGCCACCGTGGCATCGTTGCCCGATTGCACGATCATGCCCTTGACGAGGTCTTCCACCGGAACCTGCATCTTGGGGTCGATGAACATGCGCGAGCCGGGCATTTTCCAGGCCCGCTCGCTCACTGGCAGCGTCTGCTTGAGGTCGATCTTTTTCGATTTGAGCGCGTCGAACACCAGGTAGGCGCTCATCAGCTTGGTCAGCGACGCGGGCTCGACCGGCGCATCCATGTCCTTCGCCGCGAGGATCTGGCCCGCGGTGACATCCATCAGCAAGTAAGCACGCGCCGCCACTTCAGGCGCCGGGACCGGCCCCTGTGCCTGGGCAACCAGGGCCAAAGAACACAACGACACGGCCACCAGCCGGCGTACCGCGAAAAGTAAATTCTTCATGGAATCAGGAAAAGACAATGAAATGGGAACAGGGTCTTCGGGGCGGGCAGGCCGCCAGGCGATCAGCCCCCCAGGTGACGGGCCACGAGGCCTTTCAACAGCGGCAATTGTCCGTGAAAGAAGTGTCCGCCTCCCGGCACCACGGTAACCGGAAGTGTCTGCGGCCGCGCCCAGTCCAGCACCGCCGACAACGGAACCGTGTCATCGAGTTCACCATGCACGACCAGTGTGCGCCCATGCGCCTCGGCCGGCAGGGCGGGCACGTCGAACCGCGAGGCGGCCGTGCCAACGAGAACCGCGGCGCCCACCGGCCGCGTGGCCCACAGTTCCGCCAGGGCGCGGGCCGCGACAAAAGCGCCGAACGAAAACCCGGCCAGCGCCAGCGGCATCCCCGGTGCTACCGCCTGATTCACCACGGCCAGCATGTCGTCGGTCTCTCCCCGACCACCGTCATGCACGCCGGCACTGGCCCCGACACCGCGGAAATTGAAGCGCACGGCGTGCCAGCCGCACTGCACGAAGGCCCGCGCCAAGGTCTGAACCACCTTGTTGTGCATGGTTCCACCAAACAGGGGATGGGGATGCGCAATGACAACCACGCCGCGCGCGAGGACGCCTGGCACCAGCGCCGGGTCGTCGCGCAGCGCCTCGATGGCGCCCGCAGCGCCCGACAGCATGACGCTCTGGGTCTGATGATTCACAAAGTACTACTTTTTATATAGCGAATAATTGCCTATTGACGCTGAAAATCGCCAATTCAAGCGAA
>JAEWVY010000160.1 GCA_023396625.1 Pseudomonadota bacterium
GTCCCAGACCTGGTGCAGGTCGTCCAGCTGGGCGGCGAACACCTCCTTGGTGTCGCGCCAGACGCTGAGCTGGCCCTTGCCATGGTCCATGGCGGACGACGCCGGGCGGGTCTTGCCGACAAAGTGGCTGTGCCTGGACAGGCCGTGCTCGCGCAGGGTCTGCATGACCTCGTTGCGCTCGCTGGTGCGCACCTGCAGCACCACACCCAGCTCTTCGTTGAACAGGGCCTTGAGCGTCAGTTCCTCACGGCGCGCGCTGACCTGCTGGGCCCAGTTCTTGGTGTCGCCGGCGTCCATGCGGCTGTCGCTGATGCCGTCGCCTTCGGTGACGAGCATGTCCACGTTCAGCGTCACACCGACATGGCCGGCAAAGGCCATTTCGGCCGCGGTGGCCAGCAGGCCGCCGTCGCTGCGGTCGTGGTAGGCGAGGATCCGGCCCTGGGCGCGCAGCGCGTTGACGGCATTCACCAGGTGGATCAGGTCCTGCGGGTCGTCCAGGTCCGGCACCACATCGCCCGGCTGGTTCAGCACCTGGCCCAGGATGGAGCCGCCCATGCGGTGCTGGCCTTTGCCCATGTCGATCAACACCAGGGTGGTGTCTTCGGTGGTGGCGTCCAGCTGCGGCGTGAGCGTGCCGCGCACGTCGGCCAGCGTCGCGAAGGCGCTGACGATCAGGCTGACCGGCGAGGTCACTTTCTTCTTCTCGCCGCCGTCCTGCCACTGGGTCCGCATGGACAGGGAATCCTTGCCCACGGGAATCGAGATGCCCAGCGCCGGACACAGCTCCATGCCGACGGCCTTGACGGTCTCGTACAGCGCGGCATCCTCGCCCGGCTCGCCGCAGGCAGCCATCCAGTTCGCGGACAGCTTGACACGCGGCAGCTCGATGGGCGCGGCCAGCAGGTTGGTGATGGCCTCGGCCACCGCCATGCGGCCGGAGGCCGCGGCATTGATCGCCGCCAGCGGCGTGCGCTCGCCCATGCTCATGGCTTCGCCGGCGAAGCCTTTGTAGTCCGCCAGGGTGACCGCGCAGTCGGCCACCGGCACCTGCCAAGGCCCCACCATCTGGTCGCGGTGGGTCAGGCCACCGACAGTGCGGTCGCCAATGGTGACGAGAAAGCGCTTGGACGCGACGGTCGGGTGGCTCAGCACGTCGATCACCGCTTTGCGCAGGTCCACGCCGGTCAAATCCATGGGACTGAGTTCCCGTGCCACCGTTTTCACGTCGCGGTGCATCTTGGGCGGTTTGCCCAGGAGCACGTCCATCGGCATGTCCACGGGGGATTCGCTGCCTTGGTCTTCCAGCACCAATCGCCGCTCCTCGGTGGCCACGCCGACCACGGCGAACGGACAGCGCTCGCGCTCGCAGAAGGCCTTGAACTGCGCCAGCGACTCGGGGGCGATGGCCAGCACGTAGCGCTCCTGGCTTTCGTTGCACCAGATTTCCCTGGGTGCCAGGCCACTTTCCTCCAGCGGCACGGCGCGCAGGTCGAAACGCGCGCCACGGCCAGCGTCGTGGGTCAGCTCGGGAAAGGCGTTGGAGAGGCCGCCCGCGCCCACATCATGGATGGCCAGGATCGGGTTGGCTTCACCCAGCTGTGCGCACTGGTTGATGACTTCCTGCGCGCGTCGCTCGATCTCGGGGTTGCCACGCTGCACGGAGTCGAAATCGAGTTCGGCGGCGTTCACACCCGTCGCCATGGAACTGGCCGCGCCGCCCCCCATGCCGATGCGCATGCCCGGCCCGCCGAGCTGAATCAGCAGCGTGCCGGCGGGGAATTCGATCTTCCGGGTCAGCCGCGCGTCGATGGTGCCCAGGCCGCCGGCGATCATGATGGGTTTGTGGTAGCCACGCTGCACGCCGCCCACGTGTTGCTCGTACTCCCGGAAATAGCCGGCGAGGTTGGGTCGCCCGAACTCGTTGTTGAAGGCTGCCCCGCCCAGCGGGCCCTCGGTCATGATCTGCAGCGGGCTGGCGATATGCCCGGGCTTGCCCCCCGGCTGGTCGGACAGGCCGCCCCAGAGCCTGGAGACCGTGAACCCCGTCAGGCCGGCCTTGGGCCGCGACCCCCGTCCGGTGGCGCCTTCGTCGCGGATTTCCCCGCCCGCACCGGTGGAGGCGCCGGGGAAGGGGGAAATCGCCGTCGGGTGGTTGTGGGTCTCGACCTTCATCAGCACGTGCCGCAAGTCGGTATCTTTTTGATAGCAGACTGCGTCCATTCCATGCTGGGAAATGGCCATTTTTGCTGAAAAATTCTCGACTTCGACACCTTCCATCACCGAGGCGTTGTCCGAATACGCCACCACGGTGTGCCGCGGAGCCAGCCGGTGGGTGTTGCGGATCATGCCGAACAGGCTGGCGTCCTGCGGCACGCCGTCGATGGTGAACTGGGCGTTGAAGATCTTGTGGCGGCAGTGCTCGCTGTTGGCCTGCGCAAACATCATCAGTTCGACATCGGTGGGATTGCGCCCCAGGGCGGTGAACGAGGCCACGAGATAGTCCATCTCGTCGTCAGCCAGCGCCAGCCCCCATTCGGCATTGGCGCGCTCCAGTGCGACCCGGCCACCGGCGAGCACGTCCACGTGGGCCATGGGCGCGGGATGCAGCTCGGTGAACAACGCGGCCGCCTGGGCCCGGTCGTCCATCACCGACTCGGTCATGCGGTCATGCAGCAGCGCCGCCACCCGGGCCTTTTCCTCCGCCGTCAGTCCTGCCCTGCCCAACAGCGGCGCCTTGAGGTGAACGTGGTATTCGGTGACACGCTCGATGCGGCGCACGGTCAAGCCGCAATTGCGCGCGATATCCGTGGCCTTGGACGCCCATGGCGACACCGTGCCCAGGCGGGGCGAGACGATGAGCACTTCGCCATCCGTTTTTCCGTCGTACGGGTCCCCGTAGTTGAGCAGCGCCGTCAGGCGCTGGCGATCAGCCTCCGTCGGCTCGGCCGCCAGGGCAACCAGATGCACGAAGCGCGCGGACAGGTGCTGGATGCGGGGTTGAATCGCGGCCAGGGAAGGCAGCAGCCGCTGAACGCGAAACGCGCTGAGGGCATTGCCGCCCTCGATGGTGGTGATGTGCAGGGTCACGCTGGTGGCCTAGAGTGGGATGGTTGCCCGTTGGCGGTCAATTCGCGCAGCAGCCGCTGACTGGGGCTTCTGCGAAAACCCTGGATTTTAGCGGGTGCCGACGCTGGCCCCGGGTGGGGCCGCGAGCCCGATGGGATAATTCCCCCATGAGCATCACAATCCACAACGAAGAAGAAATCGAGGGCATGCGCACAGTGGGGCGCCTCACAGGACAGCTCCTCGACTACCTGGCCCCTTTTGTCAAACCCGGCGTCACCACCAACGAACTGGACCGGTTGGCCGAGGACTACACCACCCAGGTGCTGCAGGCGACCTCGGCGCCGCTGAACTACCAGCCCAGCGGCTACACGCCCTACCCCAAATCGATCTGCACCTCGGTCAACCACCAAGTCTGCCACGGCATCCCGAATGACAAGCCGCTGAAGAAAGGCGACATCGTCAACATCGATGTCACGCTGATCAAGAATGGCTGGCACGGTGATTCAAGCCGGATGTTCGTCGTCGGCGAGGCCTCGATCGCCGCCAAGCGGCTGTGCGCCCTCACCTACGACGCGTTGTGGCTGGGCATCGAACAGGTGCGACCGGGGGCGTTCCTGGGCGACATCGGCCACGTGATCCAGTCCTACGCCGAAAGCCACGGCCTGAGCGTGGTGCGGGAGTTCTGCGGCCATGGCATCGGGCGGACGTTTCATGACGAGCCGCAGGTGCTGCACTATGGGCGTCCCGGCACGCTGGATCGGCTCGAGGCCGGCATGATCTTCACCATCGAGCCCATGCTCAACGCCGGGCGGCGCGACATCAAGGCCATCGGTGACGGCTGGATTGTCGTCACCAAGGACCATTCCCTGTCGGCGCAGTGGGAACACACCATCCTCGTGACGCCCACAGGCCATGAAGTGCTGACGCAGTCCGAGGGGGCCCCGCCTCCACCCGCGTTCGTCCGCGGCTGACCGGACGGCGATCCGTGCGACGAGGTTCGGTCCCCTCCCTGTCGCCATGACCGGCATCCAGGTGCTTCGTGACAACTTCGTGGCCGAGAAGGCGGCGTTGCTCGGCGCCGTGGCCAGCGGTTCGTCGACCCGGGGCCTGCGCACCACGTTGCACCGGCTGGCCGGGCTGGTGGACGACCTGCTGCGTGAACTCTGGCGCCGGGCGGGTCTCGACGCCCCATTCGCGCTGGTGGCCGTGGGTGGCTTTGGCCGCGGCGAACTGTTTCCATGCTCCGATGTGGATGTTCTGGTGCTGCTGCCACCGGACCACGCGGTCGACGCCGATCCACACCTGAAGTCGCGCATCGAGCATTTCATCGGCACCTGCTGGGACGCGGGGCTGGAGATCGGTTCGAGCGTGCGCACGGTCGACGATTGCCTGGCCGAGGCCGCGGGCGACGTGACGGTGCGCACCGCGTTGCTGGAGGCGCGCCTGGTGACCGGCGACGCCCAGCTGTTTTCCGGCTTCCGTGCCCGCCTGGACGCGGCCATGGACCCCCGGGCGTTCTTCGTGGCCAAGACACTGGAGATGCACCAGCGCCACAACAAGTTCGAAAACACGCCCTACGCGCTGGAGCCCAACTGCAAGGAGTCGCCCGGTGGCCTGCGCGACCTGCAGATCATCCTCTGGGTGGCCCGGGCCGCGGGCCTGGGGCGCAGCTGGGACGAACTCGGTCGCAACGGTCTGGCCACCCCCCTGGAAGTGCGCCAGATCAAGCGCAACGAAGCGCTGCTGAGTCTGATTCGCGTGCGCCTGCACCTTGCCGCCGGGCGGCGGGAAGACCGGCTGGTCTTCGATCTGCAGAACGCCGTGGCGCAGTCGTTCGGCCACAGTTCGCGCCGGGGGGCCGATGGCCGTGTCACCCAGCGCGCGAGCGAAGCGCTGATGCGGCGCTTCTACTGGGCCGCCAAGGCGGTCGCCCAGCTCAACCAGATTCTGCTGCTGAACATCGAAGAACGGCTTCAATCCAGCCCCGGCGGGGCAGCGCCCGTGCCGCGCCCGATCAACGAGCGGTTTTTCGACAAGGCGGGCATGATCGAGATCGCCAGCGACGACCTCTACCAGCGGCACCCCCATGCCATCCTGGAGACCTTTCTGATCTACGAGACCGCCGTCGGGGTCAAGGGCCTGTCGGCGCGCACGCTGCGGGCGCTCTACAACGTGCGCGGCATCATGAATGCCGGATTTCGCAATGATCCGGTCAACCGGCAGACCTTTCTGGCCATTCTCCAGCAACCGCGGGGCATCACGCATGCCATGCGGCTGATGAACCAGACTTCGGTGCTCGGTCGCTACCTCTGGGTCTTCCGCCGCATCGTGGGGCAGATGCAGCATGACCTGTTTCACGTCTATACCGTGGACCAGCACATCCTCATGGTGCTGCGCAATGTGCGACGTTTCTTCATGGCCGAGCACGCGCACGAATATCCGTTCTGTTCCCAGCTGGCGGCGGGCCTGGACAAACCATGGCTGCTGTACGTGGCGGCCCTCTTCCACGACATCGCCAAGGGGCGGGGAGGCGATCACTCGAAACTCGGCGCCGCGGAGGTCCGGCGCTTTTGCCGTGCCCATGGCATCGGCCGGGAAGATGCCCGACTGATCGCGTTTCTCGTCGGCGAGCACCTCACGATGAGCCACGTGGCGCAAAAGGAGGATCTGAGCGACCCCGACGTCATCGCCGCGTTTGCCCGCCGCGTGGGCAACGAGCGCTCGCTCACCGCCCTGTATCTGTTGACCGTCGCCGACATCCGTGGCACCAGCCCCAAGGTCTGGAATGCCTGGAAGGGCAAGCTACTGGAGGACCTGTACCGCTGCACCCTGCGGGTGCTGGGTGGCCACGCCCCCGACGCCCAGGCCGAGATCGAGGCCCGCAAGCGGGAAGCGCTGGTCACGCTCGCTCTGTATGCCGAACCGTTCGAGGCGCACAAGGCCCTGTGGGACACGCTCGACGTGGGCTATTTCATGCGCCACGACGCAGCCGACATCGCCTGGCACGCGCGCCATCTTTCGCGGCATGTCCCCAAGCCCCTGCCCGATGGCACCCTGCCGGGTGAGAGAACCATCGTGCGTGCCCGTCAGTCACCGGTGGGCGAAGGCCTGCAGGTGCTGGTCTACGCACCGGACCAGTCCGATCTGTTCGCCCGCATCTGCGGCTATTTCGACCACGCCAGCTTCAGCATCCTGGATGCCAAGATCCACACGGCCAGCAATGGTTATGCGCTCGACACCTTCCAGGTGGTCACCGCCGAATTGCCCGAACATTACCGCGAATTGGTGAACCTGGTTGAAACCGGG
>JAEWVY010000161.1 GCA_023396625.1 Pseudomonadota bacterium
CTGGACCCCACCACGAGCGAACCGATTTCATCGGCGCTCGACAGAAACTCCCCGGTCTCCACGCTGAGCATCTGGGCCGTCCGGCCCGACGGATCGAGCACGGCGCCCGAAGGCATGCCGAAGTTCGCCGCCGAAAGAATGCCCTTGAGGCTGAGCACGTCCACCCCCCGGTCCCGCAGGCGCACCGGGTCCAGCCAGACATGCACGGCCCGGCCCGGCCCGCCCAGGGTCTGCACCTCGCGCGTACCGGGCACGGCCTTGAGCTCCAGCTCGATGGTGCGCGCCACGCGCTCGAGGTCGTTGGCCGCCTGCGCGTCCCGGCTCCACAGCGTGACAGCCAGCACCGGCACATCATCGATGCCCTTGGGCTTGATGATCGGGCTGAGCGTGCCCAAGTCCCGGGGCAACCAGTCCTGATTGGCGTTGAGCACGTCATACAGGCGCACCAACGCCTCGGTTCTGGGCACCCCGACCTTGAACTGCACCGTCAACAGGGCCAGCCCCGGCCGCGCGACAGAGTACGTGTGTTCGATGCCGGCAATCTGCGAAAGCACCTGCTCGGCCGGACGCGCCACCATGGCCTGCACATCCTCGCTGCTGGCGCCCGGAAACGGGATCAGCACGTTCGCCATGGTCACGTTGATCTGAGGCTCCTCCTCGCGCGGCGTCACCAGCACGGCGAAAAGCCCCAGCAGCAGCGCCACCAGCGCCAGCAGCGGCGTGATGGCATTGGCCTGGAACGCAGCCGCGATGCGGCCCGAGGCGCCGAGGCGCGGTGTCGAGGGCGTGATCCTGTCCTGCATGGTCCAACCTTCAGCGGGCCGCCGCCGGGCGGGCACCGACCAGGCCCGCGCGCACCGGATCCAGCGCCACACGATCGCTGTCGGCCAGACCGGCCAGCACCTCGACGCCGGCGGCCCCATGGTCCGCGCCCAGGCGCACGGTCTTGAGCACGAAGCCCTGGTCAGCCGCCACATACACCGCCGTCAGTTCGCCGCGCCGCAACACAGCCGACGCCGGCACCACGATCCGGTTCACCTGGCCGCCGACAAAGCGCACCCGGACCTGCTGGCCCGGCACCACGCCTTGCACCGCGCCGTCGGGTAGGTCCAGCCGCCATTCGATCGTCTGCGCCACCGGGTCGGCCGCCGGCAAGGCCGACCGCGCTGTCGGCGCCACCCACTGGCTGGCGCCCTGCCCCCCCGGCAACTGGACTTCCACCCGCCCGGCGGCGCGGACCGCCGCAGCCTGCGACGCTGGCACCTGGACCACCGCGCGCAACGGCAGGGGCGCATACAGGGACACGATGGGCTTGCCCGGCACCGCCAGATCGCCCGGATCGGCCAGCGTCTGCAGCACCCAGCCGTCATACGGCGCCGTCACGCGCGTGAAGCCCTGGGCCAGCGCCGATTGCCGCGCGCCGGCCACCGCCTGGTCGCGCGCCGCCGCGCTGGCCTTGAACTGGGCCTCGGCCGTATCCAAGGCAGCCTGGCTCACAAACCCCTTGGCCTGCAGGCTGCGCGTGCGCTCCACGCCCGCGCGGGCATTGCGCAGTTCGGCATCCGCCTGCGCCACCTGGGCCTGGCTGCGCTGCACACCGGCCAGGGTCTCGCGGTCGTCGATGGTCGCCAGCAGCTGGCCCGCGCGCACGCGGTCGCCGCCCTTGACCAGCAGCGTGGCGATGCGACCCGAGGCCTGCGCCGCCACCGTGCTCTGCTTCAGCGGCTGGATCACGCCGTCGTATTCGAACCCCGAGGCCACCGCTTGCGGGCGCGCGCCCACCACAGGCACGTCCACCGGAGCCTGAGCCCTTGCCACGGTCACGCACGACAGCAGACCCAGCGCGACGCCCCATGAGCCACGGCGGAAAGACGAAACAGCAAAACGCATGACAGTTCCTCGCATAGGTTCCGCAGTATATACCCCAAGGGGTATATGTCAAGGGACAAGGACACCAAAAATCCGCAGCGGAAGATCGGTGTCTTTGGCGCCTGGAGCCCACACCCTCCAGGCACGAAAGGACCCTGGACGGCCCTCTATGATCTGCCAATCGATTTTGCAGCCATTACGGCCGACATCAAAGACCAGAATCCCTGCCCGAGCGCAACGGCTCGGTTTTTCGTGGCTTGCTTGAACGCATGATCTGCTCGTCGACGAAAGCAAACCTCACCTGGCTCGCCCGAAGTGCTTCGACAGCGAACTTGACCGCCCCGATATCGGCACGAGGCGACGCAACGATTTCAGCGAACAGGGTCGTGACACGCTGGCGCTCCGCAGTGATGGCGGCCTGCAGCTGTTCCCTGGGAACGGGGATACCGTTCAACGTGAATTCCCCTCGATCCGAAATTCTCAGCACTTCGTGCGTCCCGGGTGGAGGGGGCGAGCAGGCTGAAAGCGCCAGGAAAGACATCGCAAACGCCAGGCAGGCCGCCACCAGCCTTCCCAAGCCGGAACGACCGTTGTGTCTATCTCGCATTTTGCGGGTCATGATCGAGATCAGGTTTCTGCCAGGGATCCAGATGAGTCATCAGGTTCAGAACGCGGTGTCGCTGCAATACACGATTGCGCGCCTCGACGGCGATGCCATGGCCCGCTTCGACCGTCAAATTGGACATCACTTCGAGATGGGCGTCCACCACGATCATGTCCCCCATCTTGCGTGTCCGGAGGTCGTGGACACCGTTGATGCCGGGAGTATCAAGCAAAGTCCGCCGGATGGCAGCCACCTCCTCCTCGTCGACAGCCCGATCCATCAGGTCATGGAGCGCATCCCACGCAAATTCCCAGCCCATTTTCGCAACCATGAAACCCACGATCAGCGCGGCAATCGGGTCCAGGATCGGGTAGCCGACAATGCCTACGCCAACCACCAGGGACGAAGCCGCGTCGGATCTCGCATGCCAGGCATTGGCGACCAACATGCTCGATTTGACGCGTTTGGCCACGGCCAGCATGTAGCGGAACAGCAATTCCTTGGCCGCCAGGGCGCCGCCGGCTACCCACAGCGCCACGATCTGTACCGTTTGCACCGATTCGGGCGATTCCAGCTTCTTGAAGGCTGACCAGAGCATGCCCACCCCGACCACCAGCAACAGCAATCCCAGGACCATCGACGCCGCCGTCTCGAAACGATGATGCCCGTAAGGATGGGCTTCGTCGGCGTCTTTCTTGCTATGGTGGCCGGCGAACAGCACGACAAAATCTGCAACCAAATCCGACAGGGAATGAACGCCATCGGCAACCAAGCCTTGCGACTTGGAAAGCACACCCACAAGAATCTGCACGACGGTCAGAAGCAGGTTGACCCCCACGCTCACCCATGTACTGCGCCTGGCTGCGGCGATCCGCTCTTCAGGGGGGAACCCGGCGTCTTCGGGGTCCTCAGCGAGGTCGATGAAATTCACAATGCGGCCTCCATCAAAATTCCCCGCGCATCAAATCCCGTGCTCGCATTCGTCATAGTCCGAGGAGAATGGTTCAGCCCTTCTGAAACGAAAGGCGATGGCTTGCATTGTCTTGCCTGCCACATGAACAAATCATGAAGAAGCCCTTCACGACCCGTTCAGTTGCCGGAAAGCATCATGCAAGGACGGTCCGATTCCGGATCTCCCATCGAAATCGAGAGGCTTCCATGAAACCGCACCTGAATATCTTCGTTCAAGACTATCTTCGCGTCATACTCGGCACCCTGTTTGCCGTCGCGCTCGTGGCTTTCGTTTCCGTGCCGTACACGCTCGGAAAGCACCCGGGCGGCGCGTCGTCCGGCGCCAGCGCGGTTGACCGGCATCCGACCTGACTGCATTGGCGATGAGAGAGCCGCCCACCATGATTTCGATCAAATCGCGTGGCCTCAAACGCAGCCGAATGCTGGACTGCACGGAGATGGCG
>JAEWVY010000220.1 GCA_023396625.1 Pseudomonadota bacterium
GTGCAGACCTCCTGCCAAGAGGCGGCGCCGCCGCCACTGGCGGCCAGCGCGCGCGACACCGTGGGCGCGAGCGCCGCCAGCGCGATCACGAAAAACGTGATCCACGTGGCGAGGCGGCTGGCGCGCAGGCGGTTCATGGGTGAAAGGGGTGGCGGCGCCGGCGGCTCAGTGCTTCATGCCGTGGCGCATGCCCCCCTGGCTGGGGTCGGTCTTGGCGGCGGTGTTCAGGGGCCGGGCCGGCGCCTGCAGCTCGATGTTCTGGCGCGTGCCGTCCTTGCCTTCGACGACCAGGGTCACGGGCACGGTGTCGCCCGCCTTGACCTGGCCCTTGAGGTTGATGAGCATGACATGGTAGCCACCGGGCTTGAGCTCCACGGTTTTGCCCGCGGGCAAATCCAGGCCCCCGGCCACGGCGCGCATCTTCATCACGTTGTTCTCCATGGCCATTTCGTGGATTTCCACCACGCCGGCCACGGGCGAACTGGCCGCGACCAGCTTGACGTCCTTCGCGGCGGTCAGTTGCATGAAGGCGCCGGTGGCCTGCTGCTGCGGCACGGTGGCGCGCACCCAGGCGTCCTTGACGGTGACCTGGGCCTGGGCGGCGGCGGCGAGAGACAGGGTGGCGAGGGCAAAGGCGAAACGTTTCATGAGGAACTCCTGGTTAAAAAAAGAAAATCGGCGCCTGGCGGGTGGGCGGGGGCTCACTTTCCGGCCAGGAGCAGCGCGATGTCGTGCGCATAGTCCGCTGCGTCCTGCTCATGGCGCAGGGCCAGGCGCAGGTGGCCCTGGGGGTCGAAGACATAGGACAGCGCCGAGTGGTCCATCGTGTAGGAGCCCCCGGTCGGCACCTTTTTGTAATAGACCTTGAATTCATCGGCCGTCTCCCGGGTGCGCTTCGCGTCGCCATGCAGGCCGAGAAACGTGGGATCGAACGCGGCGGTGTATTCCCGGATCACGGGGCCGGTGTCGCGCTCCGGATCGACCGTCACGAACACCACCTGCAACCGGTCTCCCTCGGCACCCAGCCGCTTTTTGACGTCGGCCGCGCGGATGAGCGCCGTCGGGCAGACGTCCGGGCACTGGGTGAAGCCGAAATACAGCAGCACCGCCTTGCCTCGGAAATCCGCGAGCGTGCGCTCCCGCCCTTCGGGATCGAGAAGGCGGAAGTCGCGCCCGTAGGCCGCGCCCGTGAGATCCAGGCCGCGAAACCGCGCGGGCGTCTCGGCAGGCTGGCAGGCGGCCAGCAACAGCAACAGCGACAGCATGAACACCGGCAGCAGGCCCAACGCACGGGGCCGGCGCGGCAACGCGCCGTGGGCCCAGGCCGGGAAAGGGAAAGCCATGCCTTCTCCTGAAAATACCAACAAAAACAGCAAAAACCCAGCGTCAACTGGTCAATGTTTGCTATGAAATTGTGACTTCAGGCGAGGGTGGGCGGCGCGCGGGCCTGCCAGGCAGCGCCGAGACGGGCCGCGACGCGCGCGGCTTCGGTCGGCAGGAGGACGTGCGACAGCAGATGAGGCGGTGCGACGCAGGCCACCGGTGTCGGCGGCGGCGCGTTCATGACGGCGCACAGGGGACAGTCCAGCGTGTGATGGCCCATTTCGGTCACGTCGCCGCTGGCGTCCTGGATCAGCACCTTCATGCTGGCGCCGGAGCACACCAGCAGGGTCGCCTTGGGCGACACCATCGGTGAAGCGATGGCCGCACCCAGGGACAGCGCAAACCAGACCAGCACCATGCGGGCGATGAGGCGAGCGTTGCGCAGGCTGTCCATGAGCGAAATTATCCATCAGATGGCCGGTGCCGCCAAAACGGCGCGGCGCCCGCCGTCCTGCAGGCGACTGCCCGACCGCCCCGTGGCCGCTAACATCGCGGCCTCGAAAAGGAGAAAACCATGCTCAAACTCCGTGGATTCGCGGCCAGCAACTACTACAACAAGGTTCGCCTGGCGTTGCTTGAAAAAGAGGTGCCTTTCGAGGAGGAACTGGTCTGGACCGACAAAACCGACCTCGCGGCCAGCCCCATGGGCAAGGTGCCCTACCTGAGGACGGACGAAGGCGATCTGTGCGAGTCCACGGTGATGCTCGAATACATCGAGGCCAAGTACCCGGCGCACCCGCTGCTACCGGCCGATCCGTTTGCCGCCGCCAAGGTCCGCGAGCTGTTGCGCTATCTGGAACTGCATCTGGAACTGGTCGCCCGCAACCTCTACCCCGAGGCTTTTTTCGGCGGGAAAGTCAGCGACGGGACCAAGGAGAAGACCGCGCAGCAGCTGGAAAAGGGCATTTCCGCCTTTGCGAAGCTGGCGAAGTTCTCGCCGTTCATCGCGGGCGACCAGTTCACGCTCGCCGACTGCGCGGCCATCGCGCACCTGCCCCTGGTGTCCGGCGCGACCCGCGCCATCTACGGCCGCGACTTCCTGGCCGACCTGCCTGTGCGCGACTACCTGCAGCGCATGGGCGAACGGCCCGCGGTGCGGAAGGTTCAGGCCGACCGCAAGATCAGTACCGAGCAGCTGATGGCGCGGCTCAGGGCCAAGGCGTAGCCGCTCAGAACGCTGGCGGGCGGCGCTCGCGCAGGCTGGCCACCCCCTCGCGCACATCCGGGCCCGCGAAGCCCATGAACTCGAGCGCCAGCGAAGCGTCGAACGTGGGCCCGGCCTGGCGCAGCCAGTTGTTCAGCGCGTACTTGGTCCAGCGCAGGGCGGTCTGGGAGCCGGCGGCCAGACGGTCGGCGACTTCGTAGGCCCTGGGCAGCAGCTGGTCTTCGTCCACCGCCAGCGACACCAGGCCGATGCGCTCGGCCTCCTCGCCGCTCACCGCCTCGCAGAGCATCAGGTAGTACTTTGCCTTCGCCATGCCGCACAGCAGCGGCCAGACAATGGCCGCGTGGTCGCCCGCCGCCACGCCCAGGCGGGTGTGGCCATCGACGATCCGGGCGGTCCGGCTGGCGATCGAGATATCCGCCAGCAGCCCTGCCACCAGACCCGCGCCCACGGCCGGGCCGTGCATGGCGCTCACGATGGGCTTGTCGCAGTTGATCACGTTGTAGACCAGGTCGCGCGCTTCTTTCCACACCCGGGCGCGGACCTCGAAATCGGCGGCCAT
>JAEWVY010000264.1 GCA_023396625.1 Pseudomonadota bacterium
GTGTTGACCAACGAATGCATCAACGATGCCGTGGCGGAGCCCGTAGTCTACATGATGGACCGGTACGTGGTCGGCGGCTTCTACCGTGTCCACGCCGAGCGCGGCGTCGATGAGAACCTCAACGCGCCCGGCGCCGCCTTCGTGCCGCTGGCCTTCGAGCAGAGCGCGCACCTGCCCCAGCCGGGCGTCAAGCCCGGCGCCAGCGCGCCCAACCGCTTCTACATGTATGGCGTGATCGGTCGCCTGGCCATGCTGGCGGCCAGCTACGAGCTCGAGGCCACCGATCCCGACGCTGAAATCTACGACTGACCCCGTCCCCGACGGGCGCCGGTTTCACCGGCGGCACAGGGGGTTGTGGCCACGCAACAGCGCCCGGACGCCGGCGGAACGGCCCTTGCGCCGGCCGGCGGCCACGGCACAATAGCCGCTTTCCAGCTCTGGAGCCCTGCCCGCGCGTCGGGGCCGATTCGTGTCTGCATCCAAATCGCCCCTCGCCGCGCTCACCCTGGGCGCCATCGGTGTCGTTTACGGCGATATCGGCACCAGCGTGCTGTACGCGGTCAAGGAGGTGTTCGGCTCCGGCCATGTGCCCTTCACGCCGGACAACGTCTACGGCATCCTGTCCATTTTTTTCTGGACCCTGACCACCATCGTCTCGCTCAAGTACGTGACGCTGGTGCTGCGCGCGGACAACAATGGCGAGGGCGGCCTGGTGGCCATGCTGACGCTGGCCTCGCAGGCCGTGCGGGACCGGCCCGTCCTGCGCCGCTGGCTGCTGGGTTTGGGCATCTTCGGCACCTGTCTGTTCTACGGCGACGGCGTCATCACCCCGGCGATTTCCGTGCTCTCGGCGGTCGAGGGCCTGGAGGTGATTTCTCCGACCTTCAAGCGCGCGGTCATCCCGCTCACACTGGTCGTCCTGTTCGGCCTGTTCGCGGTGCAGAAGCACGGCACGGCGGGCATCGGCAAGTTCTTCGGGCCCGTCACCCTGGTCTGGTTCGTCGCCATCGCGGTCCTGGGCGTGGTCCAGATCGCCAGCCATCCGGAAATCCTGTGGGCGCTCAGCCCGCACCACGCGTTGGGCTTCCTGTTTCATCACCCGGGCACGAGCTTCCTGATCCTGGGCGCGGTGGTGCTGTGCGTGACCGGCGGCGAGGCGCTGTATGCCGACATGGGACATTTCGGGCGCAAGCCGATCCGCGTGGCCTGGTTCTCCGTCGTCATGCCCGCGCTCACGCTCAATTACTTCGGCCAGGGCGCGTTGCTGCTGGCGCGCCCCGAGGCGGTGAAGAACCCGTTCTACATGATGGCGCCCGATTGGGCGCTGCTGCCCATGGTGGCGCTGGCCACGGCGGCGACGGTGATCGCCTCGCAGGCGCTGATCTCCGGCGCCTTCAGTGTCACCCGGCAGGTGATCCAGCTCGGTTACCTGCCGCGCCTGCAGGTGCAGCACACCAGCGTCAGGGACACGGGCCAGATCTACATGCCCTTCGTCAACTGGGGGCTGTTCGCGATGATCGTGCTGGCGGTGATGCTGTTCCGCTCGTCGAGCAACCTGGCCTCTGCCTACGGTATCGCGGTGACGCTGGACATGCTCATCACCACGGTGTTGACCTTCTTCGTGATCCGCCACGCCTGGAAGTATCCGCTGGCGTTGTCCATCGGGGCCACCGGCTTCTTTTTCCTGGTGGACCTGGCGTTCTTCAGTTCCAACCTGCTGAAACTGGTGGACGGCGGCTGGTTCCCGCTGGTGATCGGTGGCGTGGTGTTCATGCTCATGACCACCTGGAAGCAGGGCCGCGCGCTGCTCAACGCCTCGCTGCGGCAGGACGCGCTGGACCTGCCGGGTTTCCTGGAGGCCGTGTTCGTGAGCCCGCCGGCCCGGGTCGAAGGCACGGCGGTCTTTCTCTCCGCCGAACCCGGCACGGTGCCCAACGCGTTGCTGCACAACCTCAAGCACAACAAGGTGCTGCACGAGAACAACCTGTTCGTCACCGTGCGCAACCACGAGGTGCCCTGGATCGGGCTGGACAGGCGCCTCGAAATCGAGCCGCTGGGCCACGACTGCTGGCAGGTCATCGTCAACTACGGTTTCAAGAACGACCCCGACCTGCCCAAGGCGCTGGCGCAGATCCGCGGCCGGGGCTGCAACCTCGACGCCATGACCACCAGTTACTTCCTCTCGCGCGACATCGTCATTCCCACCATCGGCGGCGGCATGGCGCCGTGGCGCGAAAAACTGTTCGCCCAGATGCACCACAACGCCAGCGCGGCGGCCGAGTTCCTGCGCCTGCCCAACAACGCCGTGGTCGAGTTGGGCTCAAAAATCGAGATTTGAAGCCAATTTCGGGCTTTTCCAGCGTCAACTGGTCATAGTTTGCTATCGAATTTGATAGTCCTGGGCCCGGTCCGGCAGCCTGGCGCCATTTGTGCAACAGTACGGGCCACGCCAGACCGCGTCGATTGCCCGGGCAAGTTCGCGCCGCCGCCACCGGTCTGCCTTTTTTCCTCCGCGACCACCCCATGAACCTGCTCTTCATCGCCGACCCGCTCGAAACCTTCAAGATCCACAAGGACACCACCTTCGCCATGATGCGCGAGGCCGCGCGCCGGGGCCACGCGCTGGCCGCTTGCGAGCCGCAGGACGTGATGTGGCGTCGTGGCGCGCCCGTGATGGCGCATGTCCGCGACATCGCGCTCACCGGACAGTCCGACCCCTGGTTCACCGAACGCGGCAGGCGCGCCGTGGCGCTGCGCGATGTCGACGCCGTGCTCATGCGCAAGGACCCGCCGTTCGACAGCGAATACTTCTATGCCACCCACCTGCTCGAGCAGGCCGAGCGCGACGGCGCGCGCGTGTTCAACCGGCCCCGCGCGCTGCGTGACCACCCCGAAAAGCTCGCCATCATGGAGTTCCCGCAATTCATCGGCCCCACGCTGGTGACGCGCGACGCGCAGGACATCCAGCGCTTCCATGCCGAGCACGGCGACATCATCCTCAAGCCGCTCGACGGCATGGGCGGCATGGGCATTTTCCGCGTCGGGCCGGACGGACTGAACCTGGGCAGCATCACCGAGACGCTGAACCGCCATGGCGCGCAGAGCCTGATGGTGCAGAAATTCCTGCCCGAGATCGCCCAGGGCGACAAGCGCGTGCTCATCATCGGCGGCAGGCCGGTGCCGTTTTGCCTGGCGCGCATTCCGCAGGGCAGCGAAGTGCGCGGCAACCTGGCCGCCGGCGGCAAGGGCGTGGCGCAGCCGCTGTCGGCGCGCGACCGCGAGATCGGCGAGGCGCTGGGGCCCATCCTGCACGGCCGCGGCCTGCTGCTGGCCGGCGTGGACGTGATCGGCGACTGCGTCACCGAAATCAACGTGACCAGTCCGACCTGCTTTCAGGAAATCTTCGACCAGACCGGCTGCGACGTGGCCGCGCTGTTCATCGACGCGCTGGAGGCGGCGGTTTCGGGCGCAGCGGCCTGAGCGCGGAAATTCGGAGAAAAAGCGCGGGTTCCCGGCGTCCTCCGGTCAGAGGGTGCTTTTCTATCGGGAGCAAACGGGCGCGCCGTCGGCGAACACCATCACCTCGCCCGTCGGGCAGCGGGTCCAGACCTCGTCGGTGGTGAGCGGCGCGGTCACCACCACGGCCACGCGGTCGCTGGCGTGGGTGTGCTCGGCGAAGTTCACGCTCAGGTCCTCGTCGGCGAGCCGCGCGGTGCGGAAAGGGTGCTGCCGCAGCACGTAATGCAGCGACGTGCTCGCGTGGACCCACAGCGCCTGGCCGTTGGACAACAGCATGTTGAACGTGCCGTGGCTCGCGAGCACGGGCACCAGCTCGCGCAGCGTGCAGGTCAGCTCGTTCACCGTGGGCACGGCGGCGTGCGCCTTGGCCAGCTCCTGCATCAGCCAGCAGAAGGCGCGCTCGCTGTCGGTGTCGCCCACGGGGTGGAAGCCGCCATGCAGCCGCGGGTGGAAGTCTTTCAGGTCGCCGTTGTGCGCGAACACCCAGTAACGGCCCCACAACTCGCGCACGAAGGGGTGGCAGTTTTCCAGCGCTACCCGGCCCTGCGTGGCCTTGCGGATGTGGGCGATGACGTTGCAGCTGCGGATCGGGTAACGGCGGATCAGCGCCGCCACGGGCGACTCGGCGGCGCCCTGGTGGTCCACGAAATGGCGCACGCCGCGCGCCTCGAAGAAGGCGATGCCCCAGCCGTCGCCGTGGTGGTCGGTGTGGCCGCCGCGCCGGGCGAAGCCCGTGAAGCTGAAGGTCACGTCCGTGGGCGTGTTGCAGTTCATGCCGAGCAGCTGGCACATAACGTTACGTCCTGGGTTCCTGGCGCAGTCGCCAGGCGGCGAGCATGGCCAGCCCGCACAGGCCGGCCAGGCCCAGGAAGACCTCGTCGAAGGCCGCCAGACGCGCGGCGCTGGGCTCGGGCCGGGCCAGCGAGTCGCCGTGCGCGGCGATCCGCCATTCCAGCACGATGCCGCACAGGCTCACGCCGACCGCGCCGCCGAGCATGCGCAGGAAATTGATGACGCTCGCCGCCTGCGGGATCAGCTCGTGCGCCATGCCGCGCATGGCGCCGAGGTTCAGCGACGGCAGGATGAACCCCAGCCCGATGCGCCCGAGGATGGCCCAGGCCACCAGCAGGCCGATGGCGCTGTCCAGCCCCACCGTGACCATCAGCGCGAAAGAAGCGGCCAGCAGCGCCAGGCCCGTGCTGACCAGCGCGTAGGTCGGGTAGCGGTCGGCCAGCCGCCCGACGATGGCGATGGTCGCGGCCAGGATCAGGCCCGAGGGCAGGAGGATGGTGCCCACGTGCACCGGCGACAGCTGCAGCCCCATCTGCATGTACACCGGGAGCAGATAGGTGGAGCCGAACAGCGCCGTGCCATAGATGAAGGCCACGATGGCCCCCATGGCGAAGGGCCGGTGCCCGAACAGCCGCAGGTTCATCAGCGGGTGCTGGCCTTGGT
>JAEWVY010000295.1 GCA_023396625.1 Pseudomonadota bacterium
CTGTTCGCGACCCGGCAGGTGGCGTTCGAGGTCATTCTCGTGGACAACGGGTCCAAGGACGACAGCGTCGAGTGGGTGGCGGCGCAGTGGCCCCGCGTGCGGGTCATCGCCGAGCAGCACAACCACGGCTTTGGCCGCGCCAACCTGATTGGCGTGCAAGCCGCCCGGGGCGAATACGTGGCCCTGCTCAACAGCGATACCGTGGTCACGCCGGACTGGTTGCTGCATCTGTTGCGGCCCCTGCTGACCGACCCCGGCATCGGCACCACGTGTTCGCAGCTGCGCCTGCTGTCGCGGCCGCAGTTGCTGAATGCGCGTGGCGGCGGCATGTCGCGGCTCGGGTTCGGCTATGACATCGATTTCGGCGTGCCATGCGGCGAGGTCGAAGCGGACGCGGACGCTGCGCCGGTGGACGTGCTGTTCCCGTCGGGCGCGGCCATGCTCATGCGCAAGCGCGAGTTTCTCGACATGGGCGCGTTCGATCCGTCGTATTTCATGTACCACGAGGATGTCGACCTCGGCTGGCGCTACTGGCTGCTGGGCCAGCGCGTGGTGATGTGCCCGCGCTCGGTGGTGTTCCACGCGTTCGGCGGGACCACGGAGGTGGAGATGGGCAACTCGTGGCGGCATGCCATGGGCAACCGGCACAACCTCCGCGCCCTGTGGAAGAACTACGAGCTGCGCCACGCGCTCGGCGCCACCTGGCGGCTTTTCGCGGGGTGGCTGCGCGGGGGGCATTTCGGGTTCGCGCTGCATGTGCTGACCTGGAACCTGGTCCATATCCGCGGCACGTGGCGCGAGCGCCGGCGCATGCAGCAGCGGCGCAGGATGTCGGATGCCGAGCTGTTCCAGCGCGGGCTGATCACCGACGTGGTGCCGCCCCAGCCCGATCTTTCGGTGGTGCCGGCGTCGCCGGACGCCGAATCCCTGATCGTGAATCCGTGTCTGTGGCCGGACCGTTCGTCGGCGCTGGGGCGCCTGGGCGCGGGCTGGTATCTGCCCGAGCGTGTGAACGGCTTCGGGGTGCGCGCCACTGCGGGGCGCGCGTCGGCGCGGCTGCAGTTGACGCCACGGGCCAAGGGGGTGCTGCGCATCGAGATGCATGTGCCGCAGGTGTTGTGCGGCCGGCTGGCGACCCATGTCGTGGGCAACGACAGCCAGCAGCGTTTCACGCTCGACGAAAACGCGTTCTGGCAGACGCTGACCCTGCCGGTCCAGGCCGATGCCGGGGGCCGGCTGGCGATCCGGATCGACACGCCCACCTGGAGTTCCCATGGCGAGTTCCGCAATGGCGACATGCGCAAGCTGGGCTGTTTCGTGCGCAAGATCGTGTTCGAGCCCGCGGAGGCCGGGCCGGTCTACGCGCCGCGGTCCGTGACCGTGCTCATCACCACCTATAAACGCTGGGAGGTGCTCGACCGGACGCTGACCGCCTTGCTGGCGCAGACCTGGCCGGATTTCGACGTGGTCGTGGTGGACGACGGCTCGGCCGACGGCACCTGGGAAAAGCTGCAGGCCTGGCGCGACGCGCACCCGGGGCGGCTCGCCCTGCAGGTCTTCACCCAGGAGAACACCGGGCAGGGCATCGCGCGCAACAACGGGCTGGCGCACGCGCGCGGGGACCTGGTGCTGTTCATCGGCGACGACACCATTCCGGAGGCCGATTTCGTGGCGCAGCACGTGCGCACGCACCAGGCCACGGGCATGCCCTGCGCCGTGGTGGGCTACACGCAGTGGGACCGTGAAGGCATGAAGGTGACGCCGCTGCTCGACTACGTCAACGAAGGCGGGCACCAGTTCGGCTACCGCTACATGAAGGACGGCGAGGATGTGCCGTACACCTGTTTCTACACGTCCAACATTTCCGTCCCCCGCGATGTGCTGGGCGCGCAGCCTTTCGATCCGATGTTCCGGACCTATGGCTGGGAAGACATCGACCTGGGTTACCGAATGAGCCGGCGCGGCCTGCGCATCGTCTACAACAGCCAGGCACGGGTCCACCACTGCCATCCGATGGCGCTGGAGGATTTCTACGCCCGGCAGGTGAAGGTGGGCGCTTCGATCGGCACGATCTACGCGATCCACCCCGGCCTGATGCAGGACCCGCTGATGCCGCCTGCCACGCGCCCCAGGTCCTGGAAACTGGCGGCGCGGCTGGTCGTGCCGCTGGTGATGCCGCTGGTGAGCTGGCTGGATTCGAAGTCCATCCGGCTGCCGGAGCGGCTGTATCGGGCGGTGCTGAGCAACGGCTTCTGGATTGGCCGTGACCAGGGCGTGCCGCGCGGGCCCGGGGCCGGCAAGAAACCGTGAGCGAGTCCGCCGCGGCCGCCGGCCCCGGGCCGGCCTCGCCCAGCCAGCGCGTCTGGGCGGTGGTCGTCAGCCACCAGCCCGACGTCGCCACCGTGCGTGCGGCGCTCGGCGCCTGCGTGGCGCAGGTCGAGCGCGTGCTGGTGGTGGACAACGGCTCGGGCGCGGCCGTGCTGGGCGCCTTGCGCGAGGGCGTGCGCCAGGCCGGCGCGGAGGTGCTGGAGCTCGGAGACAACCTCGGCATCGCCGCGGCGCAGAACCGCGGCATCGCGGCGGCGCGGGCGGGAGGCGCGACCCACGTGCTGCTGCTGGACCAGGACAGCGTGCCTGCGCCCGACATGGTGGCGCGGTTGCTGGACGCGCTGGACGCGCTGCGGGCCCGGGATGTGCCCGTGGCCGCCGTGGGCCCCCGGCTGGTGGACCGGCGCAGCGGCGCCAGCACGCCGTTCGTGCGCATCGGCATGCTCGGAGTGCGGCGCCTGGCGTGCGAGGCCGCGGACGCGCCGTGGATCGAAACGGACTTCCTGGTGTCGTCGGGCACGCTGGTTTCGCTGGATCGGCTCGATGCCGTGGGACTGCCCGAGGAGGGGCTGTTCATCGACAACGTGGACCTGGAGTGGAGTTTCCGCGCTCGCGCCCGCGGGCTGAGGCTCTACGGCGTGTGCGGCGCGGTGCTCGAGCACAGCGTCGGGGACCAGGTGTTCCACTTGCTGGGCCGCGCGCTGTACCGGCACGGGCCGCTGCGGCAGTACTACATCATGCGCAACCGCATCCTGCTGTACCGCCGCGCGTACAGCCCCTGGGGCTGGGTGGTGCAGGATTTCTGGCGCATGCTGTTCAAGGTGGCGCTGTTTTCGCTGGTCTGGCCGCCGCGCCGGCAGAATCTGCGCATGATGTGGCGTGGCCTGTGCGATGGCCTGCGGGGCCGGACGGGCCGGTTCGGGTGACGGGCGCCCCGTAGAATCGCCGCCCATGACTTTTCTCGACAGGCTCCGCGGCGCGGAGCAGCGCCATGACTCCCTGCTCTGCGTCGGGCTGGACCCGCAGCCGGCGCGTTTTCCGGCGCACTGGCGCGGCGACGCGAGCCGGATGTACGATTTCTGCGCGGCCATCGTCGACGCCACGGCCGACCTCGCGATCGCCTTCAAGCCGCAGATCGCCTACTTCGCGGCGCACGGGGCGGAGGCGCAGCTTGAGCGGTTGATGGACCACCTGCGCCGCGTGGCGCCGCAGGTGCCGGTGATCCTGGATGCCAAGCGCGGCGACATCGGCAGCACGGCGGAGCAATATGCCCGCGAAGCTTTCGTGCGGTACGGCGCGGACGCGGTGACGCTCTCGCCTTTCATGGGGTTCGACTCCATCCAGCCCTACCTCGAGTACGAGGGCAAGGGGGCGTTCCTGCTGTGCCGCACGTCCAACCCCGGCGGCGATGACCTGCAGAGCCAGCGGTTGGCGTCGGTCGACGGGCAGCCCCGGCTGTATGAGCACCTCGCCCGGCTGGCCCAGGGACCGTGGAACCTGAACGGCCAGTTGGGGCTGGTCGTGGGCGCGACCTACCCGGCCGAGCTCGCGCGTGTGCGCGAACTCGCGCCGACCCTGCCGCTGCTGATTCCAGGCGTGGGGGCCCAGGGCGGCGACGCGGTGGCCACGGTGAAGGCCGGCTGGCGCGCGGGGGGGCCGATCATCGTCAATTCGTCCCGCGCCATCCTGTACGCCTCCTCGGGGGAGGATTTCGCCGAAGCGGCCCGGCGCGAGGCGCTCCAGACCCGCGCCCTGCTGCAGGCCGCGCGCGGCTGACGGCGTCCGTCCCTGCAGGCTGGAGCGGCAGGCGCTACGATGCGCGGACTGACCCCGTCCTCAACCGCCAAGGCACTGTCCCGATGATCGACCTCTACACCGCCGCCACGCCCAACGGGCACAAGATTTCCATCGCGCTGGAGGAGCTGGCGCTGCCCTACACGCTCAAGGTGCTGGAT
>JAEWVY010000317.1 GCA_023396625.1 Pseudomonadota bacterium
ACCGGGACGCGCCCGGCCTGCTGGACAACGGACTCGTCGAATCGCTGGACGCCATCGTCGAAACGGAACAGGTGAATCTTGTCGTACCGGGCCAGGCAGCGCCCGTCGGGTGCGAACACGAGCGAGCTGTTGAACACCCGGCCGGACTGCCGCCCGTCATCCACCGGCATCAGCGGCAGCGTGCCCCCCACGATCCAGAGGGCCAGCGCCTGCGCCGTGTCGGAAAGAAACTGTTGGATCGGCCCATTCCCGAAGGTTTCCTGATGCTGCAATTTGTCCGTATCACGCTGCCCCATCAGGCAGAAATATTCTGGCAGCACAGCCAGCTCCGCGCCTTGCCTGGCGGCGTGCTCGAGCAGGGCCCGGGCCCGGGCGAGGTTTGCGTCCACCCGGACGCCGGACACCATCTGGATGGCTGCGACTTTCATGGCTGGGCGGTCTCCGGTGTCACCGGCTGCGTGGGGGGGGCGCCGGAATCGGTCGTCACACGGGTCACGCGCGGGTCGGACCACGATCCATCCACGTGGAACTCCTGCGTCGCGGCCTTGATGAGCGGGCGCCGCAGGAACAACTGCGCCAGCACGCTGCCAAGTCCGATGGCCGGGTTGATCACGGTGGCCACCAGCGAAGCCGTCCCGGCGTTGATTTCCGGCACGACGATCACGCGAACGTCCTGTGTCTCGCGCACCAGGTCCGCGCGGCCGTCCATCAGCACCGCGGCATTGACCCCTTTCATCTGCAGGTTGTTGGTGGTGGCCACGCCACGGGCGATGGCCATGTCTCCGCGCACGAAATCAAAGGAAAACCCATCGCTGAACACATCCCGGAAATCCAGCGTCAGCCGTCTCGGCAAGGCCTGCAGGCTCAGCACCCCGAGCAACTTGGCGATGCCGGGCTCGGCCTTGAGAAACTGGCCATTTTCAACATTCACATTGATCTGCCCACCCATGGTTGGATAGTCCGGAGACACCGGTGAACCATTCCATGTGACCACGCCTTCCATCCGGCCCTTGCCACGGCGGATCACGTCTTTCATGCCCAGGCGTTCGAGCAGGGCGCCCGCGTCGGCGATGTCGAGGTTGAACTTCATGGCGGTGCGCCGAGCCGGCGTACCCCGCGAAGGGGCACGTCCCACCCCTCCCGCCTGCGCACCCAGTGCGGCCCAGTTGCCCGTCGCGCTGAGCGTGGCTTCGGGCATGGCCAGATTGAGCTTGCTCAGGCGCCATTCGCGCGCGATGGTGTCCTGCCCTGGCTCGGCGGCACGATTGACCGCCTCGATCTCGAGGCGTCCCAGTTTCCTGCCACGCAGTTCGAAGTCGTCCACCACCACATCCAGCGTGGGCAGCACCGAAGGCTGCTGATCGAGCAGCGTCTCCACGCCGGACGTCGCTTCCCGAGGCACCACCAGCCGCGCCAGACGGGCATGCAGCCGGCCGTCGCCCGCGCCGGAGGACTGGCGGTATTCCACGTGACCATCGAGCTGGCTCGCGCTGATGTTGCCACGCCAGGTGAGATGGTCCCGCGTGCCGCCGACCACCACGTCGTCGAAACTGCGTCCCCCGAAAGTCAGCCGGCCGGCCCGCAACGCAAGCGACGTCGGCAGGTAGCTCTGCATGGGTGAACCGGTCACCGGTGTGCTGGCCGTAGCGGGGTGGGCGGCCCCGCCCGACAGCAGGGACTCCCACAGGTCGAGATTCAGTGCGGCCAGGTTGATGTTGGCGGCAACACCTTGCGCAGGCTGCGGCGCGGACTCCTGTGGCGACAGGCCGACGGCGATGCTGCCGCGCAGCACCCGGACATCGTCCCCCTCGCGTTCACGCACGTAGTGGGCAGAAACCAGCGACCCCAGATCGAACTGCACACGCTCGCTCAGCCGGGGGGCGGTCGACGTGCCGGCTTCGATGGCGCTTTCCAGCCGCAGCGCCATGGCCGCTTCCGCGGCCTTGCCGAACGGCGCGGGCAGGTTCAGCGCCAAGCCTTGCAGATTGCTTGTCACGGACAGCTCTGGCACTCCCCGACGCACCCCCAGCACGGCCGAGTAGGCTGTGCTGCCCGTCGCCTGGGCCGCGAGCTTGGCCACGTACCCCAGTTCGGGCGCCTGTCGCAGTCCTTCGGCGGTCACGTTGCCCTGAGCGCGCAGCAACACCGCATTGTCGCGCCCCGCCTGCGACGGGCGCGTCCCCCCTTCGATGCGCGCATCGCCACCATAAATGCGGGCTTGCGCACCGGACAGGTTGAACCCGGTGTCGGAGAAACTCACCACCCCCCGTGCCTTGGCCAGCAAGGGTGTCTCCGGCGACATTCGGAGGTCGTTGCCCGCAAAGGTGACGCTGCCAAGCACTCGCGTGCTCTCCGGGGCGTCGATCGGCACCGTCAGCTTGACGTGAGCCCCGGCATCCCCGGTTGCGGTGGCACGCTCCAGCGCCCGATCCGTCAGCGCCCCCAGCGGGGAACCGTTGACCACGTCAATCATCTCTTTCGCCGGCCCCCTGACGTCAAAGCCGACGACCACGGTCGGCCTGTTCAGGAAATCAGGCAACCTCGCCTCCACGGTGTCGATGCGCAGGCCCGGCTGTCCCGTCAGGCGGGCGCTGGCCCCTTGCACACGCATGCCTCCGCGATCGAAGACCAGCACACCGCCCAGCGCCCTGAGCTCCGGCCAGGGCAACTGGCCTCGCGGCGCAATGGCCGCGGGCACATAGACAAAAGTGGCGTCTTTCACGTTGCCCGAAAAACGGAATTCACCGTCCCGGGAATCGGCAAAAGGGACACGCGCCAGCTCACCCTTGACCCTGACATTCACGTGATCCAGGCTGGCCTTGACAATGGCATCCCTGACGTAATGCCTTGCCGAGGCCGGAATGCCCAGGGGCAGATAGCGATGCACCCGCGCGCCGTCGGCCCGGACAAACTGGCCTTGCAGATCCAGTACACCGGGGAACCGGGCGCCATCGAGCGTGCGGCCCGCTCCCCCAGTCTGCCAGTTCCCGGTGAACTCCCCTTCCGCATCGGCATTGGCCAGCTTCAACCGAAACTGGTTCATCACGATGCGCTCGCCCTGAATCTGCCAGCGAGCATCCGCGCTGAGTTGATCGACCGGCAGCAGCGGGTCCTCGAAAACACCCGGAAACTCCAGCGCCCCCTGCGCAATCGTCAGGCGGGCCCTGCCACCCGTGTGGTTCACGTCGATGTCCACCGTCGCGCCACGAAGGCCGGGCAGGCCCGGTGAAGGGACAGCGTCGGTCGCCGTCCCTCGCACCGCGCTGCCCGGCATGGACGCGGGGAGCGCGGCAATGTCGAGCCCCGACGCCCGGGCACGCAGTTCGTAGTTCGTCGGCGCAGCCAGGGGCCCTTGCCAGCGCGCCTGCAGCGACTCGACCAATCCCTTGACCGGGTGCGCCAGCAAGGCTTCGTGCGTCACCGTCCCGAGTGGCAGACTGCTGGCGATGCGCGACAGCGCCAGCAGGTCAAGCCGATCGGCACGGATGTTCCCCATGGCGGGCAGTCGCCCTTCTCCCTGGGTGTGGGTCACCGACACGTTGCCGCCAGGCCAGTGCGCGCCGTCCTGTGCCTCGAACTGCAGCCCTTCGGTGTAGAACTGGAAGCCACCGGCCAGCAGCTTGCCACCGAGCCGGCCCGTCACCCCCCGCAGGTCCAGCGGATCCAGCCCCGGCCCCAGCGTGGCCCTGACGCGGCCCAAGGCCAGGTCGGCCGCGCCGCCCAATGGCACACCGCGACTGACATCCACCCAGGCCCGCAAGGCTCCCTCGCCCTCCTGCACATCCACGCCAGGGCCCAGACTGACATAGCGGCGCAGGCGCGAAAGGTCCACATGAGAAAAACTCGCGTACAGCTGTCCGTCCCAATCCGCCCAGCGTCCGGCCCGCGTGGACAGGAGTGGACGACGGAACTTGCCCGCCAGGGTAAAACGCTGCCCCCAGCCATCGGGGGGCGTGGCATCGACACGCATGTCATGGTGGCGCGGACCGTTTCGAAGCACGACATCCACACCCGTCAGCGCCAGCGCCCCGGCGTCCCGACGCTCGTCGAGCCAACGCACGGTCGCTCCGCGGATGACAAATTCCGACAGGGAAAAGAACCAGTCCGCCGCCGCGGCGTCGCCGCTCTCCTCTTTGAAGAAATCCAGTCCAGCGACCAGAATGCGCCCCTCGGCGGTGCGGCGCACCTCCAGCACCGGCTGCTCGACATACAGTTGTTCGAAATCGAGCCGAAGCAGCGACCCAGCGGACAGCGCGGCCATCACGCGCGGCAGCCGCAGGACTTCACGCCCACCGGCGTCGAGCAACTGCACGCCCTGCAATTCGAACGAAGGCACCAGCAGGCCAGGCCGGGCCTCGATGGACGCCACGCGCACAGGCACGCCCAGCGCCTGACTGGCCAGCGTTTCCAGACGCGGGCGCAAGTCCGCAATTCGCGGCACAATCCAGAACTGAAGCACCCCCCATGCCAGTGACAGCAGTAGAAATACCGCAAGCAGCAGGCGCCAGAGCCAACGCACCGCGAAGGCCGAGGCCCGGATCACGCGGGAAGGTGGCGACGTCGACTCAATCATGGGAACCTTGAATGTGACAGGAATTATGACCCGGGGCGCCGGGGAGAGTTCGCCACCGGACGCTACCGCGCAGGCAAGGGACGCCATGCAGTTATCGGGAGCGCTGGCCATGCATTCCCGGTATTTCGAGCGGGTTGCCCGTCGCCACGGTCCGCAACTGGGGCTGCTGCCCGAGGGGGTGCCCACCCGGGAAACCTTGGTCCAAGCCCACGCGGCCTTGTCCGCCCAGGGCCTGCCAACCGGCGCTGCGCTGCGCGTGCTGAGGCAGCTGGTCATACACCGGCTGATCGTGCTCGACTGTGAGCGGCAGCTGCCGCTCGGCGATGTCACCCTCGCCATGACGGCACTCGCCGAATTCGCGCTCGACATCGCCTGCACTCACGCCATGGCCGAGTTGGATGCCCATCACGGTACGCCCGTCACCTCGAGTGGTGAGCGCGCGCGGCTGTGGGTGGTGGGCATGGGGAAGCTCGGGGCCCGCGAGCTCAACGTCTCCAGCGACATCGACCTGATTTACCTCTATGACGAAGACGGGGAAACCACCGGCACACCCGACGGAAGGGGCCGCATCTCGGTTCAGGAGTATTTCGCTCGCGCCGTCAGGCTGATCCATGGATTGGTGGGCGACACCACCGAACACGGTTTCGTGTTCCGTGTGGATCTCGCCCTGCGTCCGAACGGCAACTCAGGCCCCCCCGTGATTTCACTGGACGCCCTGGAAGAATATTTTCTGGTTCAAGGCCGCGAGTGGGAACGGTTTGCCTGGCTCAAGAGCCGGGTGGTCGCGCCCCAGGCCGAAATCGCCTCCGGCTCGGCGCAAGCGCTGCGCGCGGTGGTGGTGCCCTTCGTCTTTCGCCGCTACCTCGACTACAGCGTCTTCGACAGCCTGCGCACCCTGCATCGCCAGATCCGCGAGCATGCCGCCCGCCGCAGCGCGGGCCACCCCGAACGGGCCAACGATGTCAAACTTTCCCGCGGCGGCATCCGCGAAATCGAATTCATCGTGCAGTTGCTCCAGGTGGTGCGCGGTGGCCAGTTCCCCGAACTGCGGACCCGACCCACGCTCGACGCGCTGCAGCGACTGGCCCGCGCCGGGCTCATGCCACAGGCGACCGCCGACGCCCTGGCCGCGGCATACGTGTTCCTCCGCCGCGTCGAGCACCGCATCCAGTACATCGACGATCAGCAAACCCATGTCCTGCCCACCGAGGACCAGCATCTGGCCTGGATCGCCCGGACACTGGGCTATGCGAGTTGCTGCCCCTTTCTGAGCGATCTCGACGCACACCGTGAACTCGTCGCGGGCGAGTTCGACAAGCTGCTCGGCGGCGCCGGCGAAACAGGGTGCCGTGGCTGCAATGGCGGGAAGCCGCCTCCACCGGAATTCGACACGCTGTTGACCCAACTGCCCGGGCGGCTCCGTGACCGCGTGGCACTGTGGCGTGAACACCCCCGCGTGCTCGCGCTACGGGACGAGGCCCGGGCACGGCTGCTGCGGTTGGTACAGCGTACGGCACTCTGGCTCGGCGAAGGCCGCGTGAACGAGGATGGTGCGGTCCGACTCGTGGACTGGATGGAACCCCTGCTGCGCCGCGAAAGCTACATGGCCATGCTGGTGGAACGGCCCGCTGTCCACGAGCGCTTGTTGCGCCTGCTTGGCGCGGCCCGCTGGCCGGCGCGCTACCTGGTGCAGCATCCCGGCGTGATCGACGAACTGGCCAACAATGACATGCTGGGCGAGCGCTTCGACGCTCCCGGCTTCGAGCGTGAACTCGAAGAGCGCCGCATCGCCCTGAGTCGAAGCAGCGAGGATGACGAGGAAAGCCTGCTGAACCTCCTGCGCCGGGCGCTGCATGCCGAAATGTTCCGCACCCTGGCACGCGACGTGGATGGCCGCCTGACCGTGGAACAAGTCGCGGACGATCTGAGTGCGCTGGCCGACGCCACCCTCCGCGTCACTGCGCGCTGGTGCTGGCCGCGGCTGCGTGGCAAGCACCGCGAGGAGCCCCGGTTCGCCATCATCGGTTATGGCAAGCTCGGTGGAAAGGAGCTGGGCTACGGCAGTGATCTCGACATCGTGTTTGTCTATGAAGATGACGATGATCGTTCCCCCGAGGTCTATGCCGCCTTCGTCCGCAAGCTCATCAACTGGATGACGGTCAAGACCGGTGAAGGCGATCTGTTCGAGATCGACACGGCGCTGCGGCCCAATGGCAGTTCGGGCCTGCTCGTGACCACGTTCGACGCCTATGCCGCCTATCAACAGCAGCGCGGCAGCAACACGGCCTGGACCTGGG
>JAEWVY010000389.1 GCA_023396625.1 Pseudomonadota bacterium
GAGAAAGGCATTCAGATGAATGACTTCGCGCGACAGCTGGAGATATCACCCGCCTACTGGTCGCGCATCGAGCGCGACATGGAAAAACCGCCCAAGGACGAGCTGATCCGTAAGGCGGCCGAGATCCTTGGAATCAGCGCCGACGACGCTTTCGTCGAGGCCAGTCGTCTGCCACCCGACATCCGCGATGATGTTGGCAACCTGGTTCGGATGTACCGCCGGAACGTGACGGAGAAGAAGTGAATGGCGGTGCTGACCCTCGACTACCGGTGCTGCGACCGGAAACGCCCCCTGTACATCAAGCACATTGAGGTCGAACGCATCGCCGCGACCGCGCGCCAGCAACTGGTTGCGGACAGCATCGATGCCGTTTCTTTCGACGCGCTGCGGCAGATCTCCGGCCTGAAGATCAACGGCATCGACTTTGCTCTGGAGGTCAGCACCGACTACGCCGTACATGACGAGCAAGGCAACCACGTCTTTGGCGTCTGTGAATTCGACCCCGCTATGCCCGACGCCGCGATGGTGTCCATCTCGCCCGTGGGTGAAAGTCTCAGCGAACCGCTGGCACTCAGCACCTTGGCCCACGAACTGGGCCACGCCGTGTTCGACGCCCCCGGCTGGGTTGTCCAGGGCAGCAAGGGCCCCGGGTTGTTCGATGACATCGAACCGACGATGCAACGCGCCTACCGCACCACGACGCCGGACAGCGACCATCTGTCCAAGTCACTATCCGCGAAGCCGACGACGGAAGAACACTTCGCAGAGCTGCGCGCCAACGAGTTCATGGGGTCCTTGCTGGTGCCTCGCCAACGCATCATCGCCGCCGTCGAAGAGCTTGCGCCTCAGCACGACATCACCATCCATCGCCATCCTTCAACCGATCCCGATCATCCCGGCACTGCCCTGCGCATCAAGGCGAACGGCGACCTGGGAGTCTTGGAGATGGATCGATTCGAGAAAGCCTTGGCGACGCGCTTCGGTGTCAATCCACGGTTCATCCAAGTACGTCTGAACCGATATGGCCTGACCACTCAGGAGGCCACGATGCGCTGACCAGGATCTACCGCCGGTGGAGCCGACCTCGCGTCGGCGTTTTTTGAACCATTCGATTAACTGTTCGCGCAATCGCGCACTTTGTCAAAGGAACTTGCCCATGCCAGCTGACCAAGCCTCAACAACAGAGAAAAGCACCAAGGTGGCGACGAGCCAGCCTGCGCCGAAACGTGCGCGTGAGCATCGCTCCGATGACGGCGCAAACATCCTTCCGAATGCGGAGAACTTCGTTAGTCTCGTCCGCAAAGTTGCGCGCCCCGGGCTCCTGGTGGATCTGCTCGAACGCACCAGCGCTACGGCATTGCCGGAGTTGCGGGCTTTGGCGGAAGCTGCCAAGGGCAAGTTGCCAATCGAGTCGCGTCAGGCATTCTTTCATGCGGTCGGCAAATTGGCAGGGACCGCCCAGTACAGCATCGAGTGTGCCGCTGAGCGAGTGATGCTCCTTGACGATGACTACGGGGCCCAGGCGGTCTTGTCCCTGCTCAACGAAGAGCGTGCCGACGATGCCGCCGTGCTGGCTTCGCCCAGCGACCGCTACAGCCGCGCCCTGTATCTGCACCTCTTGCAGGACTTTCCAGCGCAAGGCGCCCGCCGCGACGAACGCTTCGATCAGGCTGAGCATCTTCAAGTGATGCATCGTCAGTGGAAAAGCGACCACTACTCCAGCCACTACCTGGGCCCCAAGGGCGTCGTGCCGAAGACTGGGGTCGACGTTCAAGAGGTGTTGCGCACACGCATTGCCGAACTGTTTCCGAAGGTGCCGAAGGATCAAATCCTGATCGAGCAATTCACGCGCCGCGATCTCTCATGCGAACAAGGTGATGACGATGATTGCGAAACCGGTCAGTCGGCGCTGCTGCACACGCTGACGGCGACCTTCAATGGCAAGACTGCCACGTTCCAGCAAGTGACGAATGGTCATGTCGTCGACCACGAGGAACCCGCCGCGATGTCGGCACGCTTCTCGTGGGAGCCGGAGACTGGCTCGCTCAGCGTGTTCTGCGAAGAACGTGAGGCGCGCCGCGAGCTCGCCACCGTATTCCGCGACGTCGCGCTGGCGCACGAAGGCCAGATCGAGGACATGCCGATGCGGCAGTTCGACCTGCTCGGCTTTGCGACCTCCAAGATGCTCGACCGCCTCAAACGTGACCGGGTCGCAGGCATCGACGACATCTCGATCCTGCAGATCACGGTGGCCAAGCCGTTCGAGCAGACCTCAGAGTACGGCGGGCGTGATGTGGTGCGGCAACTCTCCAGCAAGATGCAAATCACTCGCGACCGGCGCGATGGCCGAAACATCTATCAGGTTGCTTATGAGGACTACTGCGCCGAAGACCTGAGCCAGTACGTGCTCGTGCAGGTGAAGTTGGTCATGAGGATGTCCAAGACGCCACACCGCAAGGCGCACAACGTCGCGGTCCAGATCACCGCGCCGAACGGCCTGAACGACAAGAGCCGGACGGACGACGACCGCAAGCGCGTGCAGGAACAGCTCATCAAGATTGGCGTGCTGAGCCAATTCTGAGGAGGACGCCGATGACGTCGCCGCATCTGAGCTTCTTCCTCGCGCTGGACAACCTCCCTCGGCTCGATGAGTCAGTGCTGGCCGACAGGCTCGGGCGCGACCACCAGCAGTTTCTTCAGCGGCGCTGGATCGTGCCCGCAGGCCATCTCACCCACGTCATGGTGCCTTATCTCGATTCCGAGCAGGAAGTCGAAGTCGATGTCGATGAGGAAGCCGGTCGCTACAGCTACTGCAGTCCGCTGAACGGAAGAACCGTCGTCCAGCCGCTGGCTGGGATCGCCCTCTATTCCATTCAGATGGATTCGTGGCTGGCGGATCTGTCAGCGCTGATCGGCATTGAGGATAGGCGACGCTCCAGCAACATCTACCGCACACCGAATCACCTGTGGCACCTCGGTGAGCAGCGAATCGCTGGCACGCACGATTTCGCACCGGTGTTCGTTGCCCGAGCATGGTCACGCGCGCCACAGGACAAGATCACTGCAGTCCTTGCCGACGCCGTGTGGCCGCGTGGTGGCATTGTTCTGTGCCCAACGCGAACCAATGCCTCGCTACCCTGTGACCACACGCTGCGCGGCCTCGATGAGTTCGTGCGCGTGGCCGATGGCACAGATGCGTTCGACACCGACGCCTTTGATCGTGTCCTGCACGGCTACACAACCAACGCGGGTGAGCCGGAGCCGGTGCAGTTCTTCAGTGGCAAGCGGCTCAAGCTCCCGCACATGGCGTCGTCCATCGAACTCACTGAAGCGCGCGCCAAGATCATCAAGCTGATGTGGGGGACCGAAGGAAATGCCCCGCCCGTGATGTCGTGGAAAGAGGTGAATGGTGCCGTCACCGTCAACACCGGCTTCCAATCCTTCGACGATGCCTTCGGCGACAAGGTTGCGCGTGAGGAGGTGATTGAGCTGGTTTCGCGCGGGAAATACCGGGTGAGGCGCAACACATAAATGCACCCATAAATCGAACCAGACACGGCCCATAAACCCGTGCGGAGACTGCGATGTGCCCATTTCATACAGGAGGCACATCGAAATGCAAACCCACTTCACCAACGCAATATCTGGCCCGATCACGGCCAAAACCGGTGCGCCACAGCGCATCGCCCTTGACGAAAACGAGTTGGCCATCCGCTGGGGGCTTTCCGTCAAGACCCTGCGCCGCTGGCGGCAGGAACAGCTCGGCCCGGTCTTCTGCAAGCTCGGTGCCCGCGTCACCTACCTGATCTCCGAGGTCGAAGCCTTCGAGCGTCGCGTTTCGCGGCACTCGACCTTCACTCGTGCATACCAGTGAGGAGAGCGGCCATGAGCGATCTGACCATCTTTCCCGCCGACCTCGCTGCCATGAGCACCGCCCAGTTGGTGGCGCTGCCGATCACCGATTTCGTCGCTGCCGAGCGCAATGTCGACGAGGCCACGGCTTACCTCAAGCAGCTGCGTGCCAAGCTGGATGCCGCCAAGCTCCAGCGCTACGGCGAGCAGGCCCGTAGCGCGCTGCGGGATTCCGGCCGCGACTTTGGAACCGCCCACGTCAGCGACGGTGCGCTGCACGTCAAGTACGAGCTCCCCAAAAAAGTGACGTGGAGCCAGACCCTCCTCAAGGAGATGGCCGAGCGCATCGTCGCCTCGGGCGACAAGGTCGAGGACTACATCGACGTCAAGTTGTCGGTGTCCGAGTCCCGCTACACCAACTGGCCCACGGCGCTGCAGGAGCAGTTTGCGGCTGCGCGCATGGTCGAAGAAGGCAAGCCGACTATCACCCTGACGCTCGATGGGGGTGACGCATGAAAAAGCTCCCCATCGTGTCCGCCATCGAGCGCATGGCCGAGCGCAAGGGCGTGAAATTGCTGATGCTGGGCAAGTCCGGCATCGGCAAGACCACCCGGCTCAAAGACCTCGACCCGGCTACAACCTTGTTCCTAGACATCGAGGCGGGCGATCTGGCTGTTGCCGATTGGCCGGGCGACACCATTCGACCGGCATCGTGGCCGGAGAGCCGCGACTTCTTCGTGTTCCTTGCGGGCCCAGACAAGTCGCTGCCGCCGGAGAGCGCTTTTTCGCAGGCGCACTACGACCACGTCATCGAGAAGTTTGGCGACCCGGCGCAACTCGAACGCTACCAGACCTTCTTCCTCGACTCGATCACCCAGCTGTCCCGCCAGTGCTTCGCGTGGTGCAAGACGCAGCCGGGTGCCGTCAGTGACCGCTCCGGCAAGCCCGACCTGCGGGCGGCCTATGGCCTGCTCGGCCAGGAAATGATCAGCGCATTGACCCACTTGCAGCACGCACGCGGCAAGAACGTAGTGTTCGTGGCGATCCTCGACGAGCGGCTCGATGACTACAACCGCAAGGTGTTCGTCCCGCAGATCGAGGGCAGCAAAACCAGCCTGGAGCTGCCCGGCATCGTCGACGAGGTCGTGACGCTGGCCGACATCAAGGCCGAGGACGGCAGCACCTACCGCGCCTTCGTCACCCACACCGTCAATCCCTACGGCTTTCCGGCCAAAGACCGCAGCGGTCGCCTCGACCTGCTGGAGCCGCCGCATCTCGGCGCGCTGATCGCCAAGTGCGCAGGCGCTTCCGCCGCGCCTGCCAGCGCCGCCACCCCCGCACACATCGAATCTCAGGAGTAATCGCAATGACCGCATGGAATGACTTCAACGACGCCGACGCCCAGCAATCCGGCTTTGATCTGATCCCCAAGGGCGCCGTTGTCCCGGTGCGCATGACCCTCAAGCCCGGTGGCTATGACGACCCGTCGCAGGGCTGGGGCGGCGGCTACGCCACCGAATCTTTCGAGACCGGCTCGATCTACCTTGCCGCCGAATTCGTGGTCACCGCTGGTGATCACGCCAAACGCAAGATGTGGTCGAACATTGGCCTGCACTCCAAGAAGGGTCCGACCTGGGGCCAAATGGGGCGCAGCTTCATTCGCGCCGCGCTCAACAGTGCCCGCAACGTTGATCCGCAGGACAACAGCCCACAGGCTTCTTCTGCGCGCCGCATCCAGGGCTTCCATGAACTGGATGGCCTGGAGTTCCTCGCCCGCGTCGACATCGAGAAGGACGGCAAGGGCCAGGACCGCAACGTGGTCAAAGTGGCGGTCGAACCCGATCACCCCGACTACGCCAAGTTGATGGGTGTGCCGACCAAGGGTTCGGGCGGCGGATCTTCCGGGGCTCCGGCGCAGGCAGCACCCGCGTACCAAGCACCGGCTCCGCAACGCGCACCCGTGACGGGCAAACCGTCGTGGGCGCAGTGAGGGAGATTGCCATGAACGCATCCATGCTCACTGCCAGCCACTATGGCGTCGTGCATTTCGGCGATCTCGACTGCGAGGCGGTCGTGCTCACCACCGGAGAGCGCGGCTACGTCCGCAAGGAACTGGCCAAGCTCCTCGGTTTTCACGAATCGCACAAGGGTGGCCGTTTCGCCCGTTTTCTGGCTGACATCGCTCCTAACTCCTTGTTTTTATTGGAGAAATCATCCGGGCCGATTTTGCTGCCATCGGGACGCCAGACCCAGTTCTTCCCTGCAGGCATCATCGCGGACGTGGCCACTTCCGTGGTGGACGCGGCCATCGCCGGGACGCTGCACCGCGCTCGCCAAGGCATCGTCGGCAACTGCCTGACGATCATGCGGGCGCTGGCCACCACTGGCGAGGTCGCGCTGATTGACGAGGCCACTGGATACCAGCACCACCGCGCACCGGACGCGCTGCAGGAGTTGATCTCGAAGCTGCTGCGCCAGTCCTGCGCATCGTGGGAGCGCCGCTTCCACCCGGACTACTACCGCGCCATCTATCGGTTGTTCGGCTGGAAGTACCAGGGCCACGACCAGAACCCACCGCATGTTGTCGGTCAGATCACGCTGCGCTGGGTCTATTGGCCGGTGCTCCCGGAGGACTTGCTGGGCGAGATTCGCAATCGCAAGGGCATCTCGCAGAAGCACCACCAGTGGCTGTCCGATCAGGGGCTCGCGCATCTGGAATCGCAGATTCACGCGGTCACGGCGATTGCGCGCAGCTCGATGAGCTATCCCGACTTCAAGCGCCGCTGCGAGGCCGCCTTTGCTGGCGCCGCCCTGCAGTTGGGCCTGCTGCTCGATGAATTCGAGGAGGGGGCGTGAAATGCTGGGTCTGCAAACGACAGGCCCGGGGCTACGGCCACACCGACAACCGCCACGGTGTGGGCGATCCCCGGCGCTATCCCATCGACTGGGTGTTCTGTTCCCGTCGCTGCCAGGACGCATTTCACGCGCTGTACGGCAACTGGCAGCGGGCCAAGGAAGGTCGCATCGACAAGACGGAGGTCGCCATGATTGATCCGTCTGATGTCGAGTTGGCCGCAATGCGTCATTGCCTCAAGGCTTTCGGCGAGGCAGCGGGCGAGATCGGCTTCACCAAGCCCCTAGGCGATTACTCCGAAGCCGAGGCCCTGCGCGTAATCGACGCCATCGTCACTTGCTGGTCGGACGCAATGGTCGCGCACCACGAGTCCAGCAAGTTTCCGCCAGTGCGGGGCTTGCCGCCCACGCCCGATCCGCTGGCACCTGATGCTGCCAATCCGTTCGCAGATCTGGAGGACGACCTGCCCTGGGAAGAACCGAAGGGGAAGAGGCCATGATGGACTTCAATTCCTCATCGAGCATCTCGGGCCAGGTCACCGCCCTGGTCGACGCCGGGTTGCAGCAGGCCCGCGCCCGCCAGTCTGAGCGCCAGTACCTCGGGGCCTCGCGCCTCGGGGTGGCTTGCGAGCGCGCGCTGCAGTTCGAGTACGCCAAGGCTCCCATCGACCACGGGCGGGACACCCCGGGCCGGATGCTGCGCATCTTCGAGCGTGGCCATGTCATGGAGGACTGCATGGTCGCGTGGCTGCGGGACGCAGGCTTTGACTTGCGCACTCGAAAGGCAAATGGCGAGCAGTTCGGCTTCTCGGTGGCCTATGGTCGCCTGCAGGGACACGTCGACGGTGTCGTAGTTGGAGGCCCCGAGGGCTTCGCCTATCCCGCGTTATGGGAGTGCAAATGCCTGGGCAACAAGTCCTGGAGCGACCTGGAGAAAAAGGGCTTGGCCATCTCCAAGCCCATCTACGCCGCGCAAGTGGCGATTTACCAAGCCTATCTCGAATTGCACGAGCACCCGGCGATCTTCACGGCGCTCAACGCCGACACGATGGAGATCTACACCGAACTCGTGCCCTTTGACGCGGCGCTGGCCCAACGCATGTCAGATCGGGCGGTGAAGGTCATCACGGCGACCGAGGCAGGCGAGCTTCTGCCACGCGCCTTCCACGACTCGACCCACTTCGAATGCCGCATGTGCGCGTGGCAAGACCGCTGCTGGAGGACAACATGAGCAACGACAAGCAATTCATCGGAGATGTCGAACCAATGATCGACGCCAAGCAGGCCGCAGCCGCACTGCGCCTGCCGTACTACTGGTTCGCTGATCCGCAGATGCGCAGCAAGTACAAGATTCCCCACTACCTTATGGGCGGTCTGGTGCGCTATCGGCCATCCGAACTGTCTGCGTGGGCAGCCCGCAGCACCGCCGCGCAGGGGCGCAACGGTGACGCCGATGGTGAGGAGGCCGAATGACTCTCGACTTCAACGACGTCGCGCCACTGCCTGACCCCAACCGCCGCACCCTCAACGATGCCGAACGCGAAGAACTGCGTGCTGAACTGCTCGCGCGTCTTGAATCCGTTCTGATCATCTTGTTTCCTGCGGGCAAGAAGCGCCGGGGCAAGTTCCTGATCGGCGACGTGCTGGGCAGTCCAGGCGACAGCCTCGAAGTGGTGCTAGATGGCGAGAAGGCTGGATTGTGGACAGATCGTGCCACCGGCGACGGCGGTGATATCTATGCACTGATTGCCGCGCACCTCGGCATCGACGTGCTGAACGACTTTCCGCGCGTGCTCGACGCCGCTGCCGATCTGCTCGGACGCTCGCGTTCCGCACCAGTACGCAAGGCCAGCAAGAAGGACGTGCCGGTCGACGAACTCGGCCCCGCCACCGCGAAGTGGGACTATCTCGACGCCCAAGGCCATCTCATCGCCGTCGTCTACCGCTACGACCCGCTTGGACAGAAGAAGCAGTTCCGGCCCTGGGATGCCAAGCGGCGCAAGATGGCACCGCCCGACCCGCGTCCTCTCTTCAACCAGCCGGGGATAACCAGCGCCGCGCAGGTGGTGTTGGTCGAGGGCGAGAAGTGCGCGCAGGCCCTGATCGACGCGGGCATCGTGGCCACCACGGCGATGCACGGCGCGAACGCCCCGGTCGAAAAGACCGACTGGTCGCCATTGGCCGGAAAGGCCGTGCTGATCTGGCCCGACCGCGACAAGCCGGGCTGGGAGTACGCCACGCAGGCGGCACAGGCCATCTTGTCGGCGGGGGCCAAATCTTGCCACGTCCTCTATCCGCCCGAAGAGGCTGCAGAGGGCTGGGACGTGGCCGATGCCATCGCCGAGGGCTTTGATGTCGCTACCTTCCTCACCCACGGGCCGCGCCTGCAGATGCACGACGTGGCCGATGACGTTGATCCAGTCGTCAGCAGCGACGAATCCGTCTGGGGTACAGAGGATGCGCTGGCGCTGTCCTTCACGCGCCGCTACCACCGCGACTGGCGATACGTGGCTGGCTGGGGCAAGTGGCTGGTGTGGGACGGGCAACGCTGGCGCACCGAGGACACGCTGGCGGCCACGGACTTGATCCGCAGCGTCTGCCGCCAGACGGCTGTGCGCGCCGACAACCCCAAGGTTGCCGCCAAATTGGCCAGTGCAGGAACGGTCGGCGGTGTGGAGCGCCTGGCGCGTGCTGATCGCAGGCACGCGGCCACCACCGACGAATGGGATGCAGATCCGTGGCTGCTCAACACGCCGGGCGGTGTGGTCGATCTCAAGACAGGTCGGATGCGCCCGCACGAGCGCGCCGACCGGATGACCAAGATCACCACAGCCACGCCCAGTGGCGACTGCCCGACCTGGAGGCAGTTCATCGACGAGGTCACGGGTGGCGACAAGGAACTGCAGTCCTACCTGCAACGGATGGTCGGCTACGCGCTGACCGGGTCGACGCAAGAGCACGCGCTGTTTTTCCTGTACGGCACAGGCGCGAACGGCAAGTCTGTGTTCGTTAACACGCTGGCCACCATCCTGGGTGATTACGCGACCAACGCGCCGATGGACACCTTCATGGAAACGCGCACCGACCGGCACCCGACCGATATGGCGGGACTGCGCGGCGCGCGCTTCGTGGCGGCCATTGAAACCGAACAGGGAAAACGCTGGGCCGAGTCCAAGCTCAAGAACCTCACCGGTGGGGACAAGATCTCGGCGCGCTTCATGCGCCAGGACTTCTTCGAGTTCTTCCCGCAGTTCAAGTTGTTCGTGGCGGGCAACCACAAGCCCGCCATTCGCAATATCGACGAGGCGATGAAACGCAGGCTGCACCTGATCCCTTTCACGATCACCGTGCCGCCCGAGCGCCGTGACAAGAACCTGCAACAGAAGCTCCTGGCCGAACGTGACGGCATCCTCGCGTGGGCCGTCCAGGGCTGTCTCGACTGGCAGCGCCACAGACGACTCAGCCCGCCACAACGCGTGGTGGATGCCACCGAGGAGTATTTCGAAGCCGAGGACGCTCTGGGCCGCTGGCTCGATGAGCGCTGCGTGCGCGAGGCCAACGCCAGGTCGCTGACGGCAGAACTGTTCAACGATTGGAAACAGTGGGCTGAAGCTTCTGGCGAATTTGTCGGCGCACAACGCCGCTTCTCCGATCTGCTCATCACGCGCGGGTTCGACAAATGGCGCAACGGGATGGGCGTGCGCGGGTTTCAGGGCATTGGCCTCAAGCACCCGCCGACCGCTGCCTACACCCCTTACGCGGACGACTAACCCCATGAAAACCACACGGTCTGACGCAGCTGACGCAGTTTGTCGTAACTCCTTCGCGTGCGCGTGTGCGCGCGCCTCATGGAGAGTTTCGATACCCCGTGTCAGCTGCGTCAGATCCGTACCGGATAAGGACTGACACCATGACCACGACCATCCTCGCCCTCGATCTGGGCACTACCACCGGCTGGGCACTGCGCGGCAGCGACGGCCACATCACGAGCGGCTCCGCGAGCTTCCGGCCGCAGCGCTTCGAAGGCGGCGGGATGCGCTTTCTGCGCTTCAAACGCTGGCTCACCGAACTGAAAGCCGTCACCAGTGGCATCGACTGCCTGCACTTCGAGGAAGTGCGTCGCCACGTCTCGACCGATGCTGCCCACGCCTACGGCGGTTTCCTGGCCACGCTCACCGCGTGGTGCGAGCACCACCAGATCCCGTACCAAGGTGTGCCCGTCGGCACGATCAAGAAGCACGCCACGGGCAAAGGCAACGCTGGTAAGGAAGATGTGATCGCTTCCGTCACCGCGCGCGGGCACGCCCCGGTCGACGACAACGAGGCCGATGCCCTGGCGCTGCTGCACTGGGCAATCCAGCACCACGATGATGGCCAGGAGGTGTGACGTGAAAGTACCAACACCCCAGTACCGCTGCCCCCTCGGGCGACTGCAACCCCAGGCCACCGATCTGGACGCCATCAAGGAACGTGGCTGGCGCGACCAGCACATCCTGGTGATCAACGCGTCCGACGAGCGTCTGGACTTCATCGAGCGAGAGTTCGTGCGCCGCATTGGCGAACGCTTGTACGGAGGGTCACGTCATGGCTGAGTGGACGATTGAGGATGTGGCAGCCCGCTTCGAGGAGGCAGCCAATACCGGACGATGCCTGCCCCCTGTGCGTGTGCAGGGCTACTTCAACACGTGGCCTGTCATCGTGCGCAAGGAGTGGGAGACGTTCGCAGCCGAAGAGCACGTCTATCGACCGTTCCCACCCGCACCAGACGCCATCGACCGGATGCTGGAGACGATGAAGTGGGTGCAGTGGCTTGAAATCGAGCAGCGCCATCTTGTGTGGATGCGCGCCAAGCGCTACGGCTGGCGAGACATCACGATCCGCTTTGCCTGCGACCGGACGACCGCGTGGCGGCGGTGGCAACGGGCGCTGGAGATCGTGGCGGAACGCCTCAACGACTCCATTGACCTCCAGGTGGGTCTGGTGAATAATAACTGTTATTAATAGTTAGGAGAGCTGCCATGCCCACCAGCGTCGCCCTTGGCAATCACTTCGAAACCTTCATCCGCGATCAGGTGCAGAGCGGTCGTTTCAACAACGTCAGCGAGGTGGTGCGGGCGGGGCTGCGTTTGCTGGAAGAAACCGAGGAACGCAAGCAGCTCGAACTCGACGCTTTGCGCGCAGAGATCGCGGCTGGCCGGGCCAGCGGCCCCGCCAAGCCTGCCGATGCGGTGTTCGACCGTCTCGAAGCCAAGTACGCGGCACAAGCTGATCGTTGATGCGTCTGGCCTTCACCCCACTGGCCGAGCAAGACCTCGAGGCCATCGCTGACTACATCGCGGCAGACAACCCCGCACGTGCCCTGAGCTTCGTGCGTGAGCTGCGCGCACAGTGCCAGCGCATCACCCTCAACCCGCCCGGCTATCGCCTGCGCCCCGAGCTGGGAGATGGCATCCGTTCCTGCGCTCACGGCCACTACGTCATCTTCTTCGAATCTGATCCCGATGCCGTGCTGATCGTGCGCATCCTGCAC
>JAEWVY010000374.1 GCA_023396625.1 Pseudomonadota bacterium
AACTTGCAGCACGAGCCGCAAGGACGCCGGTTTCGCATAGTCCATCCAGATATTGCGGATGCCGACCCATGCGTGGTAGAGCAAAGCAACGATCATGGAGAATGTCAGCACCTTCATCCATTGCGCGGCGAAGATGCCCGCCCATTTGTCATAGCCGATCGGGCCGCTGGAAAACACCAGTTGGGCGAGGACGATCAGGGTGAACAGCGCGAGCAGGGCGGCAGTGACGCCTTGCGCCAGCCAGTCGCGAAGACCATAGTGCGCGCCCACGACGCTGCGCTTGGAGCCGTAATTCACGGACATGTTGCTTGCTCCTTCAATAGATACCGAACAACTTGGCGCCGAACACCAGCGTCAGGCCGATGCTCAAGGCCAGCGTGGCCATGGCCGAGGTTTTGCCGAACGCCTTGGTCAGCGAGTGCGTCACTTCCATATAGAGGTGGCGCGTGCCGGCGATGAGATGGTGTGTGAAGGCCCAGATCAGTGCCAGGGCAACCAGCTTCAGGAACCAGCCCGGCACGAAACCGAGGCCGCTGCCGAAGGCGGCCGTGAAGCGGGAAAACGAAATTTCGGAGGAAACCGAAGCGTCGAACATCCAGATGATGAAGGGCATCAGCAGGAACATGAGGGCGCCGCTCACGCGGTGCAGGATCGACACCCAGCCCGCCCAGGGCAGCCGGTAAGTGGTCAGGTCCTTGAAGGCATTGATGTTGCGGAATTCTGGCCGCTTCCGTGTTGCTTCGGTCATGTGGGTCCTTCGTGGGTCTTCAGGGTATTGTGTGAGGCAGGTTCCCTACGGCGGGAAGGGAAATTCTATTGCAACGCAACAAACTGACACAGGCATTTCAATGCGCTACGGCAAGCCTGAAGGTGAATCGGGGCTTCAATGGAGTTCATTGCGGTAATGGTGGCTGTCGGTGCGATAGAGGCCGCGGCGCAGCTCCATGGGTTGGTCGCTGTAGGTGTAGGCGATGCGTTCCACGCTCAGCAGCGGCGTGCCCGCGGCCACCTGGAGCAGTTCGCGCTGGACTTCGTCCGGAACGACGGCGCGGATGTTTTCCACGGCGCGGACCATGCGCACGCCGAAGGCTTCTTCGAACATGGCGTAGGTGGGCCCCTGGTACTGCGCCATCTGCGTTGTCGTCAGCCCCTTGAAGGCCTGGCCGGGCAGCCAGAGATCTTCCAGAATGGTGGGGACGCCGCCGAACGAGAGCACGCGGCGCACCTGCAGCACGGCGTCGCCGGTTCGCAGCGCCAGCGCACGTGCCACATCCGCGCTGGCGCGCACCCGCCTGCATTCGATGATGTTCCGTTGGGCCGGTCCTTCGCTGTCGGGATGGCCTGAATCGGGCTTGAGGCGAAGGAAGCGGTACTGCACCTGATGTTCGGAGTGGGTGGCCACGAAAGTGCCCTTGCCCTGCCGGCGCACGACCAGATTCTCCGCGGCCAGCTCATCGATGGCCTTGCGGACCGTTCCCTGACTGACGCGAAAGCGTGCGGCCAGCTCCATCTCGCTAGGAATGGCCTCGGCGGGCTTCCACTCCCCGGCCTGCAGGCTTTGCAGGATCAGACCCTTGATTTGCTGGTACAGCGGGCTGAACGCGGGGGTGCCCGGCGGGAATGCCGTGCCGGCCTGGGCACTGTCTGCGGAAGGTGGTGGCATCTGGTTCATGGAGTCCGCCGCACGGTGATCGGTCCGTGCAAACGGATGCAATCATATCTTATATAAGACATAAGACAAATTGACGCCAATGCCGTTCAAGGGTAAACTCTGACGTGGTTTTGGGTTGGCCGGCGGCCTTCGCCGGCACCCGGAAATTGTCACCCGTTTCATAGCCACTATCCTGGAGTTCACCCCATGAGCAAGAAGCCCGTCCGCGTCGCCGTCACCGGCGCAGCTGGTCAAATCGGTTACGCCCTGCTGTTCCGCATCGCATCGGGCGAAATGCTGGGCAAGGACCAGCCCGTGATCCTGCAATTGCTCGAAATTCCCGACGAGCGGGCCCAGAAGGCGCTCAAGGGGGTGATGATGGAATTGGAAGATTGCGCATTCCCGCTGCTGGTCGGCATGGAAGCCCACAGCGACCCGATGACCGCGTTCAAGGACACGGACTACGCGCTGCTCGTGGGCTCGCGTCCGCGCGGCCCCGGCATGGAGCGCGCTGAATTGCTGTCGATCAACGGCGCCATCTTCACCGCCCAGGGCAAGGCTCTGAACGCCGTGGCCAGCCGCGACGTCAAGGTGCTGGTGGTGGGCAACCCCGCCAACACCAACGCCTATATCGCCATGAAAAGCGCGCCTGACCTCAAGCGCGGCAACTTCACGGCGATGCTGCGCCTGGACCACAACCGGGCGCTGTCGCAGATTGCCGCGAAAACCGGCAAGGCCGTGGCGGATATCGAAAAGCTGTGCGTCTGGGGCAACCACTCGCCGACCATGTACGCCGACTACCGTTTTGCGACCATTGGCGGCCAGAGCGTCAAGGACATGATCAACGATGCCGACTGGAATGCCAACACCTTCCTGCCCACGGTGGGCAAGCGTGGCGCGGCCATCATCGAGGCGCGCGGCCTGTCGTCCGCCGCGTCCGCGGCCAACGCCGCCATCGACCACATGCGCGACTGGGCGCTGGGCACCCAAGGCAAGTGGGTGACCATGGGCATCCCGTCCGACGGCTGGTATGGCATTCCCAAGGACGTGATGTTCGGCTTCCCCGTGACCTGCGACGGTGGGCAATACAAGGTCGTCGAAGGTCTGCCGATCGACGCATTCAGCCAGGAGCGCATCGAAAAGACCTTGAAGGAATTGCAGGAAGAGCAGGCGGGCGTCGTCCACCTTCTCTGAGCTTTTCCGGACGGCCAAGGGGATGCGTTCCGTCGCCACGCCCAGCCGGCAACGCGCAGCCGTTGGCGGTGCGGGCGTGGCGACGCATCCTCGCGACGTGCTGGCGGGTGCGCAGGCCGCCGGCAGCCGCTTGCCGGTTTGCGACCACTACAGCGGCGTCGAGGCGCGCATGCGCAAGAGCTTGCAACTGCAGGCGGAGTTCAGCCAGGAGTTCGGCGCCTGCGTTTTCGACGTGACGCTCGACTGCGAGGACGGCGCGCCCGTGGGCGGGGAGGCCGACCATGCGGCGCTGGTGACCGAGCTCGCGCTCGGCTCGGCGCCGGGCGCGCGCGTGGCGGTGCGGGTCCATCCGGTCGATCACCCGGCCTTCGAGTCGGACATCGCGCTGATCGCCGGCCGCGCGGGTCAGCGGCTGCGCCACATCATGGTGCCGAAGGTGGAGTCCGTGGCCGACGTGGCGCGCGCCGAGTCGGCCCTGCGGGCGGCGTCGGCGCAGCACCTGCCGTTGCACGTGCTGATCGAATCGCCTGCCGCGGTGCATCACGCCTACGACATCGCCGCGCACCCGCGCGTGCAGTCGCTGAGTTTCGGACTGATGGACTTCGTCGCCGCGCATGGCGGCGCCATTCCGTCGGGTGGCATGGGTGTGCAGGGCCAGTTCACCCACCCGCTGGTGGTGCGCGCCAAGCTTGAGCTGGCCTCGGCCTGCCACGCCCATGGCAAGGTGCCATCGCATTGCGTGGTGACGGAATTCAACGATGTCGACACGCTGCGCCGTGCCGCGCGCCGCGCGGCGCGCGAGTTCGGCTACACGCGCATGTGGAGCATCCATCCGGCGCAGATTCGCCCCATTCTGGAGGCTTTTGCCCCCGACGCCGGCGAGGTCGAGGCGGCGGCGGCGATTCTGGCTGCCGCGGCCCGCGTGGACTGGGCGCCCATCCAGCACGGTGGCACGCTGCATGACCGGGCCAGCTACCGCTACTACTGGCAGGTGATCGAGCGGGCACACCGGACGGGCCAGCCGTTGCCAGATACCATGCGGATTTATTTTCAGTCTCAATGAGAGACCATCCACGGAGAATGTCCATGAAACGTCTGATTGCTTCGACCCTGATCCTGCTGGCGCCGGCCATGCTGCTCGCCAAGACCCCGGCCGAGAACCAGAAGAAGCCGGTCGCCAAGACGAAGGCATCGTCGAAGACCCAGGCTTCGCCTTCCGGCAAGGGGAGCGTGGCGGCGAAGTCGAAGAAATCCACCACGACGTCCAGCCGCACCCAACTCCACAGCGCGGCCACCCAGGTGGCCGCGGGCATCCGCGCGGCCGACGCCGCGCTCACCCCGGCCGAGCTGGCCATCGCCGAGCAGGTGCACACGGGGCAGTTGCCTTGCGAACTGGGGGCTTCCGTGAAACTGGAGCGCGATGCGGCCACGCCGGGGTATTTCAACCTGTATGGCAAGGGCTTCAGCTACCGCGTGCATCCAGTCGAGACCAGCACAGGCGCGGTTCGCCTCGAAGACAAGGCCCAGGGCGCCGTGTGGATTCAATTGGCCAACAAGTCCATGCTGATGGACCAGAAACTCGGCCGGCGCCTTGCTGACGAATGCGCGAGCCCTTCTCAGGTGGCCGTCGCCGAGTCACTCAGGAAAAACCCCGCGCCGAGCCTGCTCGAGCCATTGCCCGCATCGAAGTAGATGCTTTAGTTTTCATAGCTAATAGTGACCATTTGACGCTGGATAAAGCCTGATTTGTTGCTTTTTCGGCGGACGGATTTTTGGAGAAGCGAACCATGTTGAAAACCTACCGTGACCATGTGGCCGAACGCGCCGCGCTCGGCATTCCGCCGCTGCCGCTGACGGCGAAACAGACCGCAGAATTGGTCGAGCTGCTGAAAACTCCGCCCAAAGGGGAGGAGGCCTTCCTGGTCGATCTGATCACCCACCGTGTCCCCGCCGGTGTGGATGACGCCGCCAAGGTCAAGGCCAGCTATCTGGCCGCCGTGGCGCACGGCAGCGAGAAGTGCGCGCTGATTTCACGTGAAAAGGCCACCGAACTGCTGGGCACCATGCTGGGCGGCTACAACCTGACGCCGCTGATCGATCTGCTGGATGATGCCCAGGTGGGGGCCGTGGCTGCCGCGGGCTTGAAAAAGACCCTGCTCATGTTCGACCAGTTCCATGACGTGCAGGAAAAGGCCGCCAAGGGCAACGCCCATGCCAAGGCCGTGCTGCAAAGCTGGGCCGATGCCGAGTGGTTCACCAGCCGCCCGGAAGTGCCCCAGAGCATCACGCTGACCGTGTTCAAGGTCACCGGCGAGACCAACACCGACGACCTGTCGCCCGCGCCCGATGCCTGGAGCCGCCCCGACATTCCGCTGCATGCGCTGGCCATGCTCAAGAACAAGCGCGACGGCATCACGCCCGAGGAAGACGGCAAGCGCGGCCCGGTCAAGTTTCTGGAAGATTTGCGTGCCAAGGGCCACCTCGTGGCCTACGTGGGCGACGTGGTCGGCACGGGCTCCAGCCGCAAGTCGGCCACCAACTCCGTGCTGTGGTTCACGGGCGAGGACATTCCCTTCGTGCCGAACAAGCGCTTCGGCGGCGTGTGCCTGGGTTCCAAAATCGCCCCGATCTTCTACAACACCATGGAAGACGCGGGCGCGCTGCCGATCGAACTGGATGTGAGCCAGATGAACATGGGCGACACCATCGAGCTGCGGCCCTATGAAGGCAAGGCGCTCAAGGACGGCAAGGTGGTGGCCGAGTTCACCGTCAAGAGCGAGGTGCTGTTCGACGAAGTGCGCGCCGGCGGCCGCATCCCCCTGATCATCGGCCGCGGCCTGACCGCCAAGGCGCGCGAGGCGCTGGGCCTGGCGCCCTCGACGCTGTTCCGTCTGCCCAAGAACCCGACGGCCAAGGCCAAGGGCTTCACGCTGGCGCAGAAGATGGTGGGACGCGCCTGCGGCCTGCCCGAGGGCCAGGGCGTGCTGCCCGGCACCTACTGTGAACCGAAGATGACCTCCGTCGGTTCGCAGGACACCACCGGTCCCATGACGCGCGACGAGCTGAAAGACCTGGCCTGCCTGGGCTTCAGTGCCGACCTGGTGATGCAGTCCTTCTGCCACACCGCCGCGTACCCCAAGCCCGTGGACGTGAAGATGCACCATGAGCTGCCCGAGTTCATCAGCACGCGTGGCGGCGTGGCGCTGCGCCCGGGCGACGGCGTGATCCATTCCTGGCTGAACCGCCTGTTGCTGCCCGACACCGTGGGCACCGGCGGCGACAGCCACACGCGCTTTCCCATCGGCATCAGCTTCCCGGCAGGTTCCGGCCTGGTGGCCTTCGCCGCCGCCACGGGCGTGATGCCGCTGGACATGCCCGAGAGCGTGCTGGTGCGCTTCAAGGGCAAGATGCAGCCCGGCGTCACGCTGCGAGACCTGGTCAACGCCATTCCGCTGTACGCCATCAAGCAGGGCTTGCTGACGGTGGAGAAGAAGGGCAAGAAGAACGTGTTCTCCGGCCGCATCCTGGAAATCGAAGGTCTGCCCGACTTGAAGGTGGAGCAGGCCTTCGAGTTGACCGACGCTTCCGCCGAGCGCTCGGCCGCCGGCTGCACGGTGCACCTGAACAAGGAGCCGATCATCGAATACATCCACAGCAACATCACGCTGATGAAGTGGATGATCGCCAACGGTTACCAGGACAAGCGCACGTTGGAGCGCCGCATCGCGGCCCAGGAGGCGTGGCTCAAGAACCCGCAGCTGCTCAAGGCCGACGCCGATGCCGAGTACGCCGCCGTGATCGAGATCGACCTGGCCGACGTGCACGAACCCATCGTGGCCTGCCCGAACGATCCGGACGACGTGAAGACCCTGAGCGAAGTGGCCGGCACCAAGATCGACGAGGTGTTCATCGGTTCGTGCATGACCAATATCGGCCACTTCCGTGCCGCGTCCAAGCTGCTCGAAGGCAAGCGCGACATTCCCGTCAAGCTCTGGGTGGCGCCGCCCACCAAGATGGACGCCAAGCAACTGACCGAGGAAGGCCACTACGGCGTGTTCGGCATGGCCGGCGCGCGCACCGAAATGCCCGGCTGCTCGCTGTGCATGGGCAATCAGGCGCAGATCCGCGAAGGCTCGACCGCCATGTCCACCAGCACCCGCAACTTCCCCAACCGCCTCGGGCGCAACACCGACGTCTATCTGGGTTCGGCGGAACTGTCGGCGATCTGCGCGACCCTCGGCCGCATCCCGACCCGCGAGGAATACCTCGCCGACGTCGGCGTGATCAACGCCCAGGGCGACCAGATCTACCG
>JAEWVY010000388.1 GCA_023396625.1 Pseudomonadota bacterium
TTCCGGTTGTATGGCGCGGAACTCATCAGTGCCCCCATCGATGGCGACGGCGTCAAGGCGGATGAACTTGAAAGGCTGATTGTCGAACACAAACCCAAGTTCGTTTACCTGATTCCCACCTTCGGCAACCCCAGCGGGGCCATGCTGAGCCTGCGCCGTCGCCGCCAGGTGCTGGAGATGGCGGTCAGGCATCAGACCCTGATCGTCGAGGACGATCCCTATGGGGATCTGTATTTTCACAGCGCCCCACCGCCCAGTTTGCTGAACCTCAGCGCCGAGGTGCCCGGCAGTCGCGCAATGCTGGCGTACTGCGGCAGCATGAGCAAAGTGCTGAGCCCCGGTTTGCGGGTGGGCTGGATGATTGCGCCTGCGCCATTGCTGGCCAAGGCGACGATGTGCAAGCAGTTCAGCGATGCCCACACCAGCACCTTCGCCCAGGCGACGGCAGCCCAGTACCTGAAGGCTGGCCGGATGCGCGAAACGCTTGCCCGTGTACGCGAGGTGTATGCCGAGCGCGCCCAGGCCATGGGTGATGCCCTGCGCCGGGAATTGGGCGGGGCCATCGAATTCGTGCAACCTCAGGGGGGATTGTTTGTCTGGGCCCGTCTCACGGGCGCGGGCGGCGGGGTCAGCGATGGAGGCGAACTGGCCCGGCGGGCCATTGAAAAGGGCGTGGCCTTCGTGCCTGGCGCGCCGTTCTATTGCGCCAATCCGGATCACGCAACGCTGCGGCTGAGTTTTGCGACCGTCGGGGTCGAGAAGATCGAGGAGGGCGTCGCCCGGTTGAAAGCAGCGATCTGAACGGCAGCCCCGGGGCCAGGGGCGACGGGCCGCGTCGCTGGCAAAGCGCGCCTCTCACGGGGGCGCGCCACCCAGGGCAGATTGCAGCATGTCGATGAAAGCCCGTGTCTTGGCGGGCATGAGTTTGCGCCCGGGAAACACGGCCGACGCGACATGGCTGGGCAGTCTCCATTCAGGCAGCACGCGCCGCAGCACGCCTTTGCGCACGTCCTGGACGACAAAACAGTCAGGCACAGCCGCAATGCCGGCGCCCGCGCGCGCCAGGTGGATCAGCAATTCGGGGGAGTTGGCGGTGATGCGGCCCGGAGGCGCCATCGTCCATTGCGCATCGCCGCAGCTGAGGCTCCACACCGCGGGATCACCGGTGTTTCCAAGGAGCCGCACGCATTCGTGCTGTGCCAGATCTTGCGGTGTCTCGGGCTGGCCATGCGCCGAGAGGTAGTCGGCAGAGGCATACAACCCCGTGGGCAAGGCATTCAGCCGTCGCGCGACCAACAAGTTGTCGTCTGGCAGATCTCCCATGCGCACCGCCAGATCGAACCCCTCGCCCAGCAGGTCCACCCGCCGTGGTGACAGGTCGAGTTCCAGCGTGATTCCAGGGTGCATGGCGGCAAACGCCGCCAGCGAATCGGCCAGCAGCAGGTTGGCGATGTCACTGGGCATCGAGACCCGGAGCCGCCCGCTGGGCGCCGCCTGGCGGTGCTCGCGCAGGGCGCCCACGGCGCTGACCTCCGACGCCACCTGACGGGCATGTTCCAGCAGCAGCTGCCCGAACTCGGTCATGGTCTGGCGCCGGGTGGTGCGCAGCAAAAGGCGTTCCCCCAACTGCTGTTCCAGGCCGGACAGTCGCCGCGAGACGGTGGACTTCGGCAGGCTCAGCTTTTCCGCCGCACGGCTGAAACTGCCCAATTCGGCCACGGCGGCAAAGACGAGCAGATCGTTGGGATCGATCGATCGGCTTGATTGTTCCATGAGTGGATAAATCATATCCATTTCAAGGTATTTTCAAGGTGATCTTTGAAAATTAGAGTCACTCCCATCGCAACTACGTGTCGGAGAAGCTTTCATGTCCCCATCCAAATCGTTTCAGAGCGCCCTTGATCTCGTGGCGCGTCTGCTGTTCGTGGCCCTGTTTCTGCCCGCTGGCATCAGCAAGCTCACGGGCTTCGCCGGCACGGTGGGATATATCTCATCGGTCGGTTTGCCGCTTCCCACGCTAGGCGCCGCGCTGGCCGTGGTGGTGGAAATCGTGGGCAGCCTGGCGCTGCTGGTCGGTTTCCGGACCCGCATGGCCGCGCTGGTGCTGGCCGTCTTCACCCTGGCCGCCAGCGTCTTTTTCCATGCCTTCTGGGCGGTCCCCGCGGAACAGGCGTTCGTGACGCAGCTGTTGTTCTTCAAGAACCTGGCCGTGGTCGGAGGGCTGCTGGCCCTGGTGGCCAACGGCGCCGGCGGCTGGAGTCTGGACGCCCGTCGTGCCTGACGCCGTGGCACCTTGGACTGCGGTGGCCCGCGATGGTCATGGGAACCGTTGCCAAGGTCTACGGCCTGTGTTTGAACCGTTGATGATGCAGGAGCAATTCAGATGAACACAATCATGGAAGTCGCCGTCAAGCAGTCTCGCACCGTGGAGCGTCTGGTCGCTGGCCAGGCGACCTCCGATGGCGCGGGGGTCAAGCTGACCCGGGTTCTGACGCAGGACCTCCAGCACCGCCTGGACCCGTTCCTGATGCTGGATGCCTTTGGCAGCGACAACCCGAGCGACTACATCGCGGGCTTCCCGGACCATCCGCACCGCGGCTTCGAAACGGTGACGTACATGATTGCGGGGCGGATGCTGCACCGGGACAGCGCCGGGCACGAAGGCCTGCTTCAAAACGGCGGGGTGCAATGGATGACCGCCGGAAAAGGCGTCATCCACTCGGAGCTACCGCAGCAGGAACAGGGCGTGATGGAGGGTTTTCAGCTCTGGCTCAACCTGCACAGCAGCGAGAAGATGCGCGCCCCCTGGTATCGCGACTTCCAGAATGGGGAACTGCCCCGGTGGGTCACCGGCCAAGGGGTCACCGTGACCGTGATCGCCGGCGAGAGCCATGGCGTGACAGGCGCGGTGACTCGTGACCTCACCCAGCCGCTGTTCCTGGATCTGCATTTGCCAGAAGGGGCCCGCTTCGAGCAGCCGCTGCCGCCTGAGCACAACGCGTTCCTGTACGTGTACCGGGGGGAAGTCATGGTGTCCGGG
>JAEWVY010000412.1 GCA_023396625.1 Pseudomonadota bacterium
CGCCAGCACCTGTGCGAGGAAATGCGGCGCAAGGGCATCGACATCCGGCTGGACAGCGCGGTGCGCCGGCTCGACCGGCGCGAGGATGGCCGGATCGATGTGTCCCTTGACGATGAACTGATGAACCCCGAGGCCTTCGACGCGGTGATGTACGCGACCGGGCGCGTACCCCAGCTGGACGGCCTGGCGCTGGAAGCGGCCGGCGTGGTCAGGGACGACCGGGGCGGCGTGCGGGTGGATGCGTGGTCGCGCACGAACGTGGCGCATATTTTCGCGGCGGGCGACGTGACGCGGGGGCCGGCGCTGACTCCGGTGGCGATCCGCGAGGGCGCGGCGGTGGCGCAGCTGCTTTTCGGCGCGTCGCCGGCCCAGGCCGATCTCGCGCTGGTGCCTTCGGCCGTCTTCAGCCAGCCCCCCGTCGGAACGGTGGGCCTGGGCGAAGCCGATGCGCTGGCCCAGTACGGGGAGGTCGATGTCTACCAGACCCGTTTTCGCCCGCTGCGTCACGCCCTGACGGGCCGCGAGGAGCGCACGCTGATGAAACTGGTGGTCGATACCGCGAGCCAGCGTGTCTTGGGGGCGCACATGGTCGGCCCCGACGCGCCGGAGATCATCCAGGGGCTGGCGGTGGCGCTGCGTCTGGGCGCCACCAAGGCCGATTTCGACGCCACGCTGGGCATTCACCCCACCTCGGCGGAGGAGTTCATGACCCTGCGTGAAAAACGCACGGTGCGTCGGTCGGCCTGATCGCGCCGTGTCCGGTCCGGGCAGGGCGGTGGACTCCCGCCGGCACGGCCCGTGGCGGCGGTGTCCGCGGGCGGTGGTGATTCATTACACTTGCGGACCATGCCACCGAACACCGAACTTCCCTTCGAGCAGCAACTCGTGGTGCATCATGGGTATTTGTTGAAGTTCGCCCGTCTGCAGTTGCGCAACGATGCCTGGGCCGAGGATGCGGTGTCGGAGACGATGCTCGCGGCGCTGGCCAAACCCCAGTCGTTCGGCAACCGTTCACAGATGAAGACCTGGCTGGTGGGGATCCTCAAGCACAAGATCGTCGACGCGCTGCGCCAGCACAGCCGCGAGGTCTGCATGAGCGGTGATTCGGCCGACGAGGCGGCGGATCCCCTGGAGCACCTGGCGTTCAAGGCGGATGGCCATTTCGCGGAGAGGCCGGCGGACTGGGGGAATCCCGAGCAGGAGCTCGGCCGCCAGCAGTTTTTTGCTGTGCTCGAAGCCTGTGCCGACAAGTTGCCACCGACACAGGGCCGACTCTTTCTGATGCGCGAGTGGCTGGAGCTGTCGAGCGAGGAAATCTGTAAGGAGCTGACGCTGACGCCGACCAATCTCTACGTGCAATTGCACCGCGCGAGGTTGCGGCTGCGTGAATGTCTCGAATTGAACTGGTTTAAGAATCCTTTGGCCGCATGACACCCCGATATCCCCTGCGTCGAACCTGCAAGGAAGTGTCCGCGCTGCTGGTGGCGCGTGAAGACCGCCCGCTGCCGCTGCGCGAGCGATTGGCCTTGCGGCTGCACCTGGCGATGTGCGCGGCCTGCCCGCGTTTCGAGCGTCAGATGCTGACGATGCGCAACGCCATGAAGCAGTGGCGAGGCTACACCGCGTCGGAGCCGGACGACAGCTGACCGGCTGTCATCAGGACAGCAGGGCCAGCGCGAACTCGCGTGCGTTGAAGGTTTCCAGGTCCTCGAGTTTTTCGCCCACGCCGATGAAATAGACCGGCACCGGCTTTTCCCGCGCGATGGCGCACAGCACGCCACCCTTGGCCGTGCCGTCCAGCTTGGTGACGATCAGCCCGGTGAGGTTCAGGGCCTCGTCGAAGGCCTTGACCTGGGCCAGGGCGTTTTGCCCGGTGTTGCCGTCGATCACCAGCAGCACCTCGTGGGGGGCCGTGGCGTCGGCTTTCTGCACCACACGCTTGATTTTCCTCAGCTCCTCCATCAGGTGCAGTTGCGTCGGCAGGCGCCCGGCGGTGTCCACCAGCACCACGTCCCTGCCGCGGGCGCGGCCCGCGCTGACCGCGTCGAAGCTCACCGCCGCGGGATCGCCGCCCTGCTGGCTGATGATTTCCACCGTGTTGCGGTTGGCCCAGACGGCCAGCTGCTCGCGCGCCGCGGCGCGAAAGGTGTCGGCGGCGGCCAACAGCACCGTGGCCCCCGATCCGGCCAGGTGCCGCGTGAGTTTGCCGATGGAGGTGGTCTTGCCGGCGCCATTGACGCCGGCCACCATGATCACGGTGGGGCCGTGTACGCCGCCCTCGTGCAGGTTGTCGGGGCGGTCGCCGACCACCAGCGTTTTCTGCAGCGGCGTCAGCAGCTCGGTCATGGCATCGACCAGCAGGCCCTTGACGGCGGCAGGGTCGGTGACCCGGGCTTCCTTGACGCGGCGCCGGAGGTCGTCGAGCAGGAATTCCGTGGCCCGGACGCCGGTGTCGGCCATCAACAGGGCGGATTCGAGTTCCTCGTAGAGGGTTTCGTCGATGCGGGTGCCGGTGAACACGGTGGCGAGGCTGGCGCCGGTCTTGCGCAGGCCCGGCCGCAGCCGGTCGAGCCAGCGGGTCCGCTCGGGGGCGGCCGTGGCCGGCATGGCGTCCGCGGCCTCCTGGGGGGGCGTGTCGGCCTGCGAGGGCGCAGGGCCGGGCATCGCCGAAGGCGCGGGCGGGGCGAGGGGGGATGCCGGCGACATGGTCGAGGGGGCGGTGGGCGCCGCCTCGGCTGGCGCGGCATCGGCCCCTGCTGGCGGTTGCGCGGGCGCTGACCCCGGCGGCGGCTCGGCGGCCCGGGGCTTTTTCCTGAAAAAACTGAACATCGGGGTGATTTCTCGAAACGCACCCATTCTATGAAACCGGGCTGTGCGCCCGCTTGCGCCCCGGAGAGGGGTCAGGCTCCGCGCCCGACCCGGACGCTCAGACGTAGCCGCCCGTGACTTGCGGGCCATGGCGCAGGTGCAGGGACAGGTCCAGCGCCGCCATGTGGTTGTGGTTGCGGCCGAGAATGGCCTGGGCGAGGGGGAGAAACTGCGCCTCTTCGAACGAGGCATGGGCCCGGTAGGTGGCGATGAGCTGGCCGATGGCGGCCGCGTCGAGCGTGGTGGCCTGGCCCTTGGCGACTTTGCGCAGTTCCGGTTCGACCCGGTTCCAGGCGTGTTCCACGGCGCGGTGCTCCGCGGACAGCTGCTCCGCCAGGGCCTGCACGCGATGGTGTTCCTCGCCGGGCTGCGCGCTGGCGAGCACGGCGGGAAAGAGCACGCGTTCCTCCTCGGCGTGGTGCTCGAACACCGCGCCGCGGAAAAACTCGAGCATGTCCTGGGCGATGGTCCGTGCCCGCGCCGCCGGGTCCAGCAATTGCGGCAGCTCGCCGAACGACCCCAGGTGCGCGAGGATGGCGGCATGGCAGTCGGAAAAATTGCGCAGCGGGGTGTCGTCCACAGGGGGCTGCGCCGCCGGGGGAGGGGGTGTCGTGTGCATGGGCGTTCCTTCGTGGGTCCGCGGATCTCACGGGCCGGGACCAATATAGCAAAGGATGTTCCGGCTGTCGCGGAGGTTCCGGCCTTTCGCCGGACGCTGTTTCAGCGCATGCTCACGCCTGCGTCCTGCCGCAAGGCCCGCGCCAGCAGGGGGGCGACGCTCACGGCATTGCTGGGGTGGGCAACGCAGTCCGTGCTCCAGATCTCGCGCACGCCCGCATCGTGCAGCACGGCCAGGGCGTCGCTCGAGAAGAGGGCGTGGGTCACCGCGACGTCCACGCTCGCCGCGCCCGCCGCGCGCAGCAGCTGCGTGGCCGCCGCCAGCGTCCGGCCGGTGCTGGCCATGTCGTCGATCAGCACGACCGCGCGGCCCGCCACCGGCACCGGCGGCAGTGTGACGCGCACATCGTGGTCCCCATGACGCGTCTTGGTGCAGACGGCATGGTCCAGGCCGTGCCGGGCCGCGGCCTGGGCGACCCATTGCACCGACTCGGCGTCGGGTCCCAGAAGCAGTGCGCCAGGCCGGCGCTGGGCGATCAGATCGGCCAACAACGGCGCACCGCTGAGCGCCAGGGCCTGGCGCGCGGGCACGGCCTGCGCCAGCGTGGCGACACGGTGCAGGTGCGGGTCGACGGTGACGAGCGCGTCGAACAGGTCCGCCAGGAAACGCCCGACGACACGCTGGCTGACCGCCTCGCCGGGCGAGAAGGCCATGTCCTGCCGCATGTAGGCCAGGTACGGCGCGACCAATGTCAGGTGCCGGACGCCGAGTTCGCGGGCGGTGTGCGCGATCAGCAGCAGTTCGGTGAGCTTCTCGCCCGGTTGCGCGAGGCCGCGCAGCAGTGCGACGCGGTCCGGCAGCGTGCCGCGCTCCTGCAGCGGAAGGCGCAGCTTCAGCTCGCCGTCGGGAAAGCGGTGCCGCGCGACGGGCCGGGCCGGGAGGTCCGCGGCCGCGGCCAGTGCCCGCGCGAACGGGGCTTCGTCGTCGAGGTACAGCAGAAGATCCGGCGCCGGGGCACGCATCAGAACTCCACGAACACGTGGGGCACCTCGTCGGCGTGGCCGATGGTGTAGCCGCTGGCGCGTTCCGAGGCCTGCCGCGCGAAGGCGAGGTCGGCGCCAAAGCCGGCATGGACCCGGTAGAGGCTGTCCCCCGGCTTCACCGGGTCGCCGAGCTTGCGCAACAGGTCCAGGCCGGCGCCGCGGACCTTGGGCGCGCCCGCCAGCCTGGCGATGCGGGCGATCTGCAGGTTGTCGATGCCGGTGACCACACCTGCCGCGACCGCCCGCACCTCGAACGTCAGCGGGCCGAGCGCGGGATGGTCGGGGTCGAAGGCCTGGCTTCCCTGTGCGGCGATGATGGCGTTCATGCGTGCCAGTGCGCGGCCCGAGTCGAGGATGTCGCGGGCGATCGCGAAGCCGTCGCCGCCGCGGATGTCGGGGTCGCACTCGATCAGCCGTCCGGCCAGGCGCAGCGCCTTCTGGCGCAGGTCGTTGGGCGCGCGCGGGTCGTTTTCCAGCACCCGCATCACGTCGCGGGCTTCGAGCATCGGACCGACGCCGAAGCCCACCGGCTGCCGTCCGTCGGTGATGACGACGTCCAGCGACAGGCGCAGCCGCTGCGCCACATATTCGAACAGCCGGCGCAGGCGCTGCGCCTCGGGCATGGAGCGCACCTTGGCGGTGGGGCCGATGGGGATGTCCAGCACCAGGTGGGTGGAACCGGCGGCGATTTTTTTCGACAGGATCGAAGCCACCATCTGTCCGGGCGAGTCGATCGCCAGCGGCCGCTCGACCGAGATCAGCACGTCGTCGGCCGGGGACAGGTCCGCGGTGCCACCCCAGGCCAGGCACCCACGGTGCGTGCGCACGATCTCCGCCATGTCGTCGAACGGCAGTTCCACCTTGGCCAGCACTTCCATGGTGTCGGCCGTGCCGGCCGGCGAGGTGATCGCGCGGGAGGAGGTCTTGGGGCACAGCAGGCCGTGCGCGGCCACGATGGGCACGACCAGCATGGAGGTGCGGTTGCCCGGAATGCCGCCGATGCAGTGCTTATCCACCACCAGCGGCTCGTGCCAGTCGAGCCGGCGGCCGGTGGCCACCATGGCTTCGGTGAGGAAATACACCTCCTCGCGGTCGAGCTCGGCGCGGTTGCATGCCACGACGAAGGCGGTGAGTTCGATCTTGGAGTAGCGGTGGGCGGCAATGTCGCCGACGATGGCGCCGAACTCCTCGCGGCCCAGCCGCTCGCCGTTCATCTTGCGAAACAGCGCCGCGATCGAGGCGGGGGGCTCGGCCTGGGAAATGGCCACGGTGTGGCCGTCTTCCACGCCGAGCTGGGCGAAGGCTTCTTCCGACAGACCCAGTTCCTGACAGCCGACGATGCGGGCGTCGTCCACGACGTTCACGGTCGCGAGAATGCATTGCCCGTTGGCGCGCACCTCCACCTTCGACAGCGCCTGGAAACCCTCGGCGCGGTACACCTCGCATTCACGGTGCAGGTAGACGACATTCTCACGCCAGGTGTCGATGGCCAGACGACGCACCGCCAGCGTGGGCGCGGGTGGGCTGGCCGTGGTGTGAGGGGCGGCGGTTTGCGGGCGGGCAGCGTGGCTATTCATGGGCTGGCGTGGCAGAGGTGGGCTGGCCGGTCAAAAATTCGCGCGGACACCCGCCCGCAGTTTAAGCTTGACGCCGAAACTTCCTCCAGGATCCAGAATCCATGCCGGCCACTTTCCTGACTCCCGATGCCTTGCGGCTGACGCCCGACCCGGTCGCGCTCGGCTTCGCCGATACCTCGGCGCTGGTGCGCGAACCCCTGCCCTGGATCGGCCAGGAGCGCGCGCACACGGCGGCACGCTTCGGTCTGGGCATGGCTCAGCCGGGGTACAACCTGTTTGTGCTCGGCGAGGTGGGCAGCGGGCGGTCCTCGCTCCTGCGCGACCTCATGCGCGCGCACGCGGTCGACCGGGCCGTGCCGCCCGACCTGTGCTATCTGCACAACTTCGACACCCCTGAGCGTCCTCGAGCCTTGCGCCTGCCCGCGGGACAGGGGCGCCAGTTGCGCCAGCTGATGCTGACCCTGTCGAAGACCCTGCAGACCGAGGTGCCCAAGCGGCTCGAAGGCCAGGACTTCAAGGCCGGCGCGGAGCAGCTCGAGAAGGCGCACGCCGCGGGCGAGGCCGCGGCCTACGCTGAACTGGCCGCGTTTGCCGAGGCCCGTGATTTCTCGCTGCGCCGCGACGACGGGCAACTGGTGTTCACCCTGCGCGGGGAGCAGGGCCAGGCGCTTACGGAGCAGGAAGCGGCGGAACTGCCCCGCGAACGGCGTGCCGAACTCGAGCGCGCGGAGCAGGAGCTGCGTGTCCAGATCACGCGTTTCATGGAGAAATCCGGCGCCAGGGAACGTGCGCTGGGCGAGGCGCTCGCCGCGTTGCGGCGCCAGGTGGTCAAGCCGCTGCTCGATCACGAGCTGCAGACCGTGCGCGCGGCGATGAAGAAACAGATCAAGGACGCGGTCAAGCTCGGTGCCTGGCTCGACGCGGTGCAGGCCGACATTCTGGACGCGGTGGAGCTGTTTCAGGCGTTCGACCCCGACGACCAGGACCGCCAGGAGGCACTGGAAGCGGTGCTGTCGCGCTATCGCGTGAACCTGGTGGTGGACAACGACGGCGCCCAGGGCGCACCGGTGATCGAGGAGAACAACCCGCTGTTTCGCCTGCTGTTCGGCAGCATCGAGTACCAGTCTGACAACGATGTGCTGGTGACGGATTTTTCACGTATCCGCGCCGGCAGCCTGCTGCGGGCGCACGGTGGCTTCCTGATGCTGCACCTGCGCGACCTGCTGGCCGACCCGCTGGTCTGGGAGAAATTGCGCCGCTTCCTGCGCAGCGGGCGGTTGCAGATCGAGGAGCCCGGCACCGCCTATGCCCCCATGGCCGCCGTGTCACTGGAGCCCGAGGCGGTGGACGTGGACGTGAAGATCGTGCTCATCGGCACGGTGGCGATGTACTACGAGCTGCAGGAGGCGGACCCCGAATTTGCACGCTACTTTCGCGTGAAGGTGGATTTCGCCGCGAGTTTCCGCGCCAGCCAGGGCACGCGCCGCGCCACGGCGATCTTTGTCGCCCAGACCTGTCAGCGCCTGGGGTTGCCGCACTTCTCGGCGGCCGCGGTGGCGCGCCTGCTGGAGGAGTCGCACCGCGACGCGAACGATCAGACGCGGCAGAGCGCCATCTTCGGACGCACCGAGGCGTTGATCGCGGAAAGTGCCTCGGTCTGCACGGCGCGCGGCGGCGGCCTCGTGGAGGCGGCCGACGTGCAGGCGGCGCTGGTGGCGCGCGGCGTCCGGCACGATTACCTTGCGCAGCGTCAACGAGAAGCCGTGATCGAGGGCGATCACCTCATCGCGCTGCGTGGCGCGCGGGTCGGGCAGGTCAATGGCTTGACGCAGGTGGACCTCGGCGACACCCGCTTCGGCTCCCCGGTGCGGGTGACGGCGCGCACCAGCGCTGGACACGATGGCCTGTTGAGCATCGAGCGCGAGGTGGCGTTGTCGGGGCCGATCCACGACAAGGGGCTGTTGATCCTGCAGAGCTACCTGTCGGGGCTGTTCCCGGCGCTGGCGCCGCTGGCGCTGAGCGCGTCGGTGGTGTTCGAGCAGGAGCACGAAGGCATCGAGGGGGACTCCGCATCCTGTGCCGAGCTCTATGCGCTGCTGTCCTCGCTGTCCGGGCTGCCCCTGCGCCAGGGGCTGGCCGTGACGGGGGCGCTCAATCCCCTTGGCGAGGTGTTCCCCGTCGGGGGCGTGAACGAGAAGATCGAAGGCTGGTTCCGCCTTTGTGCGCAGTCGGGGCTCGATGGCACGCAGGGCGTGCTGATTCCGGAGCGCAACCGCCGGCACCTGATGCTCGACCGCGACGTGGTGGACGCCGTCGCGCAGGGCCTGTTCCAGGTGATCACGGTGGCCCACGTCAGCGAGGGCATCGCGCTGCTGACCGGTGTCGCGGCGGGCTTTGGCGAGGGCGTCCTGGACGCCGCGGGCGACGGGGCGGCGGACGACGACAGCGTGCTGGCGCGGGCCGCGTGCACGCTGCTGGCCTACCGCCGCGCCTGCCAGCGCGCCGGCGGGCGACGCACCGCGGGGCGGGCTGGGCGTTGATCGCGGGCGAGGCCGTCGGGGCGGTCAGCGTTTAAGCTAGGGCCTGCTCACACTGTTTTTGCCAGATGCGTTGCGAGTCAAAAGGGTCATGCGCAAGGCGCGGGACGCAGCCGGGCCGGGTGGCCCGGCGAGGCTTCGCAACGCGGCGCATGGCCTTTTTGATCGCAACCCGGAGGGAACATGGATAAAACGGCGCTACTCGGCGTTGCACTCCTGGGCCAGGCGTCCCGCCTGGCCGTCGTCGCGCGCCTTGATTGGCGCGGTTTCAACCCTGTTCGCACTGGCAAAAACAGTGTGAACAGGCCCTAAGCATGAAATCCCAACGAGCCGCTCCTCGCACCCCCGGGGCCATGCCAACACCGCGTGGGCGTCCGGCGGGCCACCCGGCGCACGAAATCCGCATCATCGGTGGCCAGTGGAAGCGCACCCGGTTGAAGGTGGTCAACCGGCCGGACCTGCGGCCCACGCCGGACCGGGTGCGGGAAACCCTGTTCAACTGGCTGGGCCAGGACCTGGAGGGCTGGCGTTGCCTCGATGCCTTCGCCGGCACCGGAGCCCTGGGTTTCGAGGCCGCGTCGCGTGGCGCGGCGCAGGTGCGGCTGGTGGAGCAGGACGCGACCTTGCTGGAGCCGCTGGCCTTGCTGAAGGCCAGACTCGATGCGACGACGGTGGTCGTCGAGCGCGGCGACGGTGTAGCGGCGCTGCAACGCACCGCGCCGGCGAGCCTGAACCTGATTTTTCTCGATCCACCGTTCGGCGCGGGTCTGTACGAGAAGGCCCTGCGGGCGGCCAGCCTGGCGCTGGCCGACGGTGGGTTCATCTACCTGGAGGCGCCGTCGGCCTGGACCGATGCGATGCTGGATCCCCTGGGGCTGGCCGTCCACCGCCACCTCAAGGCCGGCGCGGTGCACGCCCATCTGCTGGTGAAGCGGGGGGCAAGCCCGCCTCGTCGCCCCTGACGCAAGGAGTTGACCATGAGCTGTGATGTGATCGCCGTTTACCCCGGCACGTTCGATCCGATGACGCTGGGGCACGAGGACGTGGTGCGCCGCGCCTGTCAACTATTTGACCACGTGATCGTGGCCGTGGCGGCGGGGCACCACAAGAAGACCCTGTTCACGCTGGACGAGCGCATAGACATGGCCCGTGAGGCGGTGCGCGCTTATCCGCAGGTGAAGGTGGAGAGCTTCGACGGGCTGGTGCGCGATTTCGTGGTCAGCCGTGGCGGCAAGGCCATGGTGCGCGGCCTGCGCGCGGTGACCGATTTCGACTACGAATTCCAGCTCGCCGGCATGAACCGCGCGCTCATGCCCGACGTGGAAACCGTCTTTCTGACCCCAGGCGACCGCTACCAGTTCATCAGCAGCACCTTCGTGCGCGAAATCGCGCTGCTCGGTGGCGAAGTGGACAAATTCGTCTCGGCGCATGTGCTGATGCATCTCAAGGAAAAAGCGCGCAAGGGCGCCAAGCCCTGAAGCGGCGCGACGGGCCAGGAGGAACGACCATGACCATTGAACTGGACAGGGACACCCGGGCCGAGGCGATCAAGTCGATCGAGCGCTACTTCCAGGAGCACATGGAGGAACGCATCGGCAACATCGCGGCGGGGGCGCTGCTGAACTTCTTCGTGGAGGAAATCGGTCCGGTCATCTACAACCAGGCCGTGGCCGAGGTGCAGACGCGCCTGCAGGCGCGCATCGCCGACCTCGACTTCGAGGTGCATGAGGAGGTATTTCCGTACTGGCGCAAGGTCGGCGGCCGGCACAAGCACGCCAAGTGAGGGCCGGCGGACGTTCCTGAAACGTTTTTGCGGCGCGCGCAAAGCCGCGATGCCCGACGGGATGTTCTCCCCCTGCTCAGGTCTCCGCGCCTTCCACCAAGAACCGCACCCGGCGAATGCCCTGCCATTCGTCGGCGTCGAGCCGGAACGCGAGCTTCACCCGCGCGGGCAGCGGTTCGGTGTGGCCGAACCAGATGCCGTCCACGGGCTCGCCCTGATGCTTGAGTTTCAGTGACAGGTGTTTCTCGCCGACCAGGCGCTGGCTCACGACTTCCACCTCTTCGCTGAAGACCGGTGGCGCGAAGCCCTGGCCCCAGACTTCGCGGTGCAGCGTGTCCACCAGGTCCGGGCGACGGTATTCCGGCGCGAGCGGGCCGTCGGTGTCCAGGCGCCGCGTCAGCGTGGCCAGGTCCAGCCATTCCTGCGCCACCTGCGTGAGCGCCTGCTCGAACGTGTCCAGGGCGTCCTCGGCCACTGTGCAGCCGGCGGCCATGGCGTGCCCGCCGAAACGCAGCAGCACGCCGGGGTGGCGCTTGGCCACGAGGTCCAGCGCGTCGCGCAGGTGAAAGCCGGGAATGGAGCGGCCCGAACCCTTGAGCTCGTGCGCTTTGCCGGGCGCGCCGCTGGCCGCGAAGACGAAGGTGGGACGGTGCAGCCGGTCCTTCAGGCGCGACGCCACGACGCCGACCACGCCTTCGTGAAAGTCGGGATCGAACACGCAGACCACCGGCGGCGGGGCCTCGCCTTCGTCGAACAGCGTCTCGGCGATGGCCATGGCCTGCCCGCGCATGTTCCCCTCGATCTCCCGGCGCTCGCGGTTGATGCCGTCCAGCGTGCGCGCCAGTTCGCTGGCGCGCCCCGGGTCGTCGGTCAGCAGGCACTCGATGCCGAGGGTCATGTCCGCCAGGCGTCCGGCGGCGTTGACGCGGGGCCCCAGGGCGAAACCGAAGTCGAACGTCGTGGCCGCCGCCGCCTTGCGCCCGGCCACTTCGAACAGTGCCGCCATGCCGGGCGGCATGGCGCCGGCGCGCACGCGCTTGAGGCCCTGGGCCACCAGGCGGCGGTTGTTGGCGTCGAGCCGGACCACGTCCGCCACGGTGCCCAGGGCCACCAGCGGCAGCAGCGTGTCCAGGCGAGGTTCCGGGACCGCCGGGGCGTGGGCGGGAGCGGTGAACACGCCGCGGCGGCGCAGCTCGGCGCGCAACGCCAGCAGCACGTAGAACATGACGCCGACGCCGGCGATGGACTTGCTGCCGAAGCTGCAGCCGGGTTGATTGGGGTTGACGATGACGTCGGCTTCCGGCAAGGCCGGGCCCGGCAGGTGGTGATCGGTCACCAGCACCGAGAGGCCGAGTCCGCGTGCCGTGGCTACGCCTTCCACGCTGCCGATGCCGTTGTCCACGGTGATCAGCACGTCGGCGCCGCTGTCCTTGACGCGCCGGGCGATGGGCGGCGTGAGGCCGTAGCCGTCCACCACGCGGTCGGGCACGAGGTAACCGACATGCCGCGCGCCCAGCAACCGCAGGCCGCGCACGGCCACCGCGCAGGCGGTGGCGCCGTCGCAGTCGTAGTCGGCCACGATGCAGAGCTTTCTGTCCTGCGCCATGGCGTCGGCCAGCAGCACGGCGGCTTCGCCGGCGCCTGTCAGCGCGGCGGGCGGCAACAGGCGCGCCAGGTCGTCGTCCAGCTCGTCCTTGCCCGACACGCCACGCGCGGCGAACAGGCGTGCCAGCAAGGGATGCACGCCCGCCTGCTCGAGAGCCCAGGCCGCGCGCGGCGGAATGTCGCGAACAATGATTTTCATAGCAAGAAAAGACGATCCGATGCTGGGATACGGCCAAAAACACTTGAAATTCTTTGCCGCCACCCCGGGCGCCCAGGGCCAAAGGTCTGGCTGGCCTGCTCGCCGCAGAGGGTCAGGCGGACCGGAACGCCGCGGCGGTGCCGCGCCAGCAGGTCGGCCAAGGCGCCCGCGTCCAGGGCCTGCCAGGCGCGGGCCCACGCGGCCCAGTCCTGGCACAGCGCCGGCTCGCGCAGCGCGGGCTCCACCTGCGGCGGGGGGGCGGCTCCCGGCGGCCGGTCAGTGTCGGACCCCAGCGCGCCGGCCCCGCTGAACCACAGGGCATTGACCGGCACGAGGCCGTGGCGCGCGCGCGCCTCGTTCACCGGGTGGGCATGCAGCAGCATCTGCATTTCGCTCTGCAGCCGCCGCAGCGGCCGTGCCTGCGGCGACGGGGTCAGCCAGGGTCGCACGTCGTGGCCGGCCACGCGGTCCAGCGACGCGGTGACCAGGCCCCGGAAGGCTTCGCCGCAGGCCAGCCAACGCCCCGGCGTGTCGTCCGTCAGCGCGATCCCGTCGGACGCGAAGAACGGGGCCATCGCGGCGCGCAGGGCGTGGGCGTCGGCGTCGTCGAGCCGCAGCGCTGCGGGGTGGTGCATCCGCACGTGGTCCATGCCGACCTGCCAGTGGCAGGGCGTGACCCAGGCCCACGCGTCGGTGCCGGGCGCGCGGCCGCGCGCGCGCAAGTCCAGGGCCGCCCAGGGCGTGAGGCCGGGGCCGGTGTCGAGGCCGAGTGCGCGCGCCTGGGCCCGCTCATGGGGCATTTCGGGGGCGTCCGCGGGGACCGGCTCGGACGGGGCCGCGACAAGGCGGCGCAGCAGCGTGTCCAGATGGGGCAGGGCCAGGTGGCGCAGCGCGTCGCGTGCCGCCGCGGCGTCGCAGGCGGCGAAGGGGATCAGCAGATGCACGGGCTGGGGCATGGCGGTGATTGTCCCGGATGGCGACCCCGGTCGGCGCGCGATGCCACAATCGGCCCTGTGCTTTTTTCCGACACCTGTTCTTCTCCACCGTGCAGACCCCCTACGAATTGATCCTGGGATGGCGCTACACCCGCGCCGGACGGGCCACGCGGCGCAATGGCTTCATTTCCTTCATCTCGGGCGTGTCCATGCTGGGCATCGCCCTGGGCGTGGCGGCGCTGATCATCGTGCTGTCGGTGATGAACGGGTTCCAGAAGGAGGTGCGCGACCGCATGCTTGGCGTGGTGTCGCACATCGAGATTTTTGCGCCTGACGGGCTGGCGCTGCCGGATCCGTCCAGAACCCTGAACGAGGCCCGGCGCAATCTGGCGGTGGTGGGCGCGGCACCCTTCATCGGCGCGCAGGCCCTGCTGTCGCGTGGTGAGGACATGAAGGGCGTGCTGGTGCGTGGCGTGGACCCGGCGCGGGAGCCCGGCGTCACCGACGTGGTGTCCGGTGCGGGGGCGGGCGGGCTCGACCGGCTGGCGCCGGGCGGCTTTGGCGTCCTGCTCGGCGTGGATCTCGCGCGCAGCCTGGGGGTGGGGGAGGGGGACCGGGTGACGCTGGTCGCGCCCAGCGGCCAGATCACGCCGGCCGGTGTGGTGCCCCGCCTCAAGCAGATGACGGTGGCGGGTGTGTTCCGTTCCGGCCACTACGAATACGACTCGGCGCTGGTGCTGATGCATGTGGATGACGCGGCGAAGATCTTCCGGCTGGAAGGCCCCACGGGCATCCGCCTGAAGATCCGCGACCTGGACCGGGCGCGGGAGGTCGCGGGGGAACTCGCGCAAAGCCTGAGCGGTGACCTGCGCATCCGCGACTGGACGCGGCTGAACGGCAACTGGTTTGCCGCCGTGCAGCTGGAAAAACGCATGATGTTCATCATCCTCACGCTGATCGTCGCGGTGGCGGCGTTCAACCTCGTGTCCACGCTGGTGATGACCGTGACCGACAAACGCGCCGACATCGCCATCCTGCGCACGCTGGGGGCCAGCCCGCGCAGCATCATGGGCATTTTCGTGGTGCAGGGGGCGATGGTGGGGGTGATCGGCACGCTGGCCGGGTTGGCGCTGGGCCTCACGGTGGCATTCAACATCGACGTGATCGTGCCCGCGCTCGAGCGGCTGCTGCACGCGAGCTTCCTGCCCAAGGAGATCTACCTGATCGACCGCATGCCCAGCGATCCGCAGCGCGGCGACATCGTGCCGATCGCGGTGATTTCCCTGGTCCTGGCCTTCGTGGCCACCTTGTACCCGAGCTGGCGTGCCAGCCGCGTCAACCCGGCACAGGCGCTGCGTTATGAGTGACCCGACAACCTCGCTTGTCCCTGGTGCGCGGGCCGTGGTGCTGGAGGCCGACGGTTTGACCAAGCGCTTTCACGAAGGGCCGCTGGACGTGACCGTGCTGCAGGGTGTGAACCTGCGTGTGCACACGGGCGAGACGCTGGCCATCGTCGGCGCGTCCGGCTCGGGCAAGAGCACCTTGCTGCACCTGCTTGGCGGGCTGGATGCCCCCACCAGCGGGCAGGTGCGGCTCCAGGGGCAGGACCTGTCCACGCTGTCGCCAGCGCGGCAAGGCGTGCTGCGCAATCGGCACCTGGGTTTCGTCTACCAGTTCCACCATCTGCTGCCCGAGTTCAGCGCACTGGACAACGTGGCCATGCCGCTGTGGATCCGGCGCGAGGCCCGCGCCTCGGCCGCGCGGGCGGCGGAGGACATGCTCGCCCTGGTCGGTCTGAAAGACCGTCTCCATCACCGCCCGGCCGAACTGTCGGGCGGCGAACGCCAGCGCGTCGCCATTGCCCGCGCGCTGGTCACGCGGCCGGCCTGCGTGCTGGCCGACGAGCCCACCGGCAACCTCGACCGCGTCACCGCCGACGGGGTGTTCGAGCTGATGCTGCGGCTCGCGCGCGAGCACGGCATGGCCTTCGTGCTGGTCACGCACGACGAGACGCTGGCGGCGCGCTGCGGGCGCCAGCTGCGGCTGGTGCTGGGCCGGCTGTCCGAAGCCGGCACGTCGGGGGTGGGCGCATGAAGTTCCGCATGGCGGAAAACTCCCTGTTCGCCATCCTGCTGCGCTCGCCGTGGTGGATCAGCCTGGCGGTGGCCGGCATCCCGGTGCTGATGTCGAAACTGTTCCTGCCCCAGGATCTGGTGGGGTTGGGCGCCATGGGCGGTGTTCCCTTTCTCGTGATTGCCGCAGTGGCGGGCCGCCGGCAATGGAAGGCGCCCGGCGCGACACGTGTGCAGCACACGCGGGGGGCCGTGCGCGCCATGGGCTGGCGGGAATTTTCAGCGGCGGTGGAGGACGGCTGGCAGCGTGAAGGCCATGTCGTGACCCGGTGCGAGGGCGGTGGCGCCGACTTTGTGATCGCGAAGGGCGGCGTGGCCATGGCGGTCAGCGCCAGGCGCTGGAAGGCGGCCAGCCTCGGCGTGGAGCCTCTGCGCGAGTTGCGGGCGGCGATGGAAAAGTCCGACACGCGGGAGGGCGTCGTCGTGGCGCTCGGGGACGTGACCGCCCAGGCCCGCAGTTTTGCCAAGGACCAGGGCATCCGTATCGTGCAGGCGCCGGAGCTGGCGCAGCTGCTGCGCGCCGCGCGCCATCACCAGTAGCCGTCGACTTTCTCCCCGGTGCCGCGGGGCGATGTGCCACGGCCTCACTGCCCGCCTACCGCCTTGATCCGCGTGCCGTCCTTGATGCGGTCGTCGGGCTGCACGATGACGGTCTGGCCGGCCTCCAGGCCTTCCAGCACCTGCGCCGCCATGGCCGAGCGGGCGCCGACCTTGACAGGCGTGCGGCGCGCGGTGCCGCCGTCGAGCCGATACGCGGCCCAGCCGTCGCTGGTGCGGAACAGGGCGCTGCCGGGCAACTGCAGCACGTCCTGGTCCTGCCTGAGGATGAATTCCACCTCGACGCGGAAGGCGTCGCCCAGCGCGGCCCAGTGCGGGCGCGGCGAGGCGAAGTCGAGGATGACGCGGGTGCGCTGCTCCTCCACACCCAGGGCCGAGACCTTGGTGAAGCCGCCGGGCTCGATGCGTGCCACAGTGGCGTCCAGTACGCCGTCGCCACCCCAGCGCAGCACGCGGGCCTTCAGGCCCGGCGCCAGGCGCACGGCGTCGGTGGACAGCACTTCCACCTCGATTTCCAGCGCGGCCGGGTCGCCGATTTCCATCAGCGCCTGCCCCATGGGCACGGGGGTGGCGCTTTCGGCCAGGCGCTTGAGGACGACGCCATCCACGGGGGACGGGACGGCCAGCACTTTGCCGCGGCCGGCACGGCCTTCGTTGGCGAGCGAGGCCTGGGCCACCTGCAGGCGGTGCGCCGCGATCTGCGCGTCCGCGCGCGCCGTGGACAACTCGGCGTCGGCGGTCGCGGCCTGGGCCCGCGACTGATCCAGCTGCGACACGGTCACCATGCCCTGGGCGCGCAGCCGCCGCAGGCGTTCGAATTCCAGCTGCGCCACGTGGTTGGCCGTGGTGGCGGCGGCCACGCGCTGGCGTGCCGCGCGCAAGGCGCTTTCTCCCGTGCTCACGTCGGCCAGCGCCTGGCTGCGGGCGCGCGGGTCCAGCAGGGCGCTGCCAGCGGGGTCGATCTCGGCGACGACTTGTCCAGCCTTCACCGGGTCGCCAGGTTGCAGCGTGATGCGCCGCATCAAGCCCGCCAGCGGCGCTGTCACGACATAGCGCTGCTTGAGGCGGGTCTTGCCTTCCTCGGTGAAACTCTGCTCCAGCGGGCCCCGGCCGACCCGGGCAACGCTGGCCATCTGCACCGGCTCGCGCGTGGCCAGCCAGGCCAGCACCAGCAGCGCCACCCCGCCGGCGCTCCAGAACAGGATCTTGCGGGGGGAGAGCTTGGTCTTCATGGGCGGGTCCGTGGAGTTTTCATTGTGGCGCATCCGGCACGTTCATTCACGTGTCTTGAGCACGCCGATCAGGTCCAGCCGGTGGATGCGCGCGCGCACGGCCAGGGCCGACACGATGGCCGAGATCACCGTGGTGACGGCGGCAAACGCGTAGGCCGATGGCGGAATGTGCGTCGGCACGCGGTACAAGTCCGACTGCAGGCTGTTCGCGAGGTACCACGACAAGCCGTAGCCGACGGCGAAACTCAGCGGGATGGACGCCAGCACCAGCAGCGCAAGCTCGCCCAGCAGGACGTAGGCGACTTCGCCTTGGGTGAAGCCGAGCACCCGCAGGCTGGCCAGTTCGCGTCCGCGCTCGGCCAGCGCGATGCGCGCCGCGTTGTAGACCACGCCGAAGTTGATGATGGCGCCCATCAACACGGCGATCCAGATGAACAGGCCGGTCATCCTGGCGATGCTCTCGTACAGGGCGTCGACCGACGCCAACCGCGAGGCCGAGCCGACCACGCGCGGGCGGCGGTCGAGCTCGCGCAGCGCGGCGGGTTCGAAGCCGTCGTCGACGGTCATGAGCGCGCCGCTGACCACGTCGCCGTCACCCAGGGCGCGGTTGAGTGCGTCCAGGTTCATGTAGGCCTGCAGGCCCAGGGGCTCGCGCACCAGCTGCGCGACGGGCAGTTGCAGCCGGACCCGCCGCCCTTCGAGCACCTCCACCCAGATCTTGTCGCCGACCCTCACGCCCAGCCGCGCCGCGAGATAGTCGTTGAGCACCAGGCCGTCCGCGGGCAGGGCGATGGGACGCAACCGCGCATCGACCGGGCGGCGCAGTTCGCCATCGGGTGCCAGGCCTTCGATCTGGGTCAGCACATGGCGGTTCTCGTGGCGAAACCGCACCGGCACCGCGCGCAAGCCCTCCACCCGCCGCACGCCGGGCAGCGCGCGCAGTTCGTGCACGGCCCGCCGCGGCGTCACCTCGATGAAACTGGCGGACAGGTCGTGCTGCTGCGAAAGACGGTATTGCAGCTCCACCATGTAGTTGATCGAGCTTTCCTGAAAGCGCGACATCATCATGATGGCGCCGGCGCAGGCCAGGCCCAGTACGGTCATCAGCGCCTTCACGGGACGGCGCCCGATCTGGCGGAAGATGATGCGGGTGGGCTGGGACAGCCAGCGTGCCGGCACCAGCCGTTCGAGCAGCGCGCGGCGAAAGCGCGACGGGGCTGGCGGCCGCATGGCCTCGGCCACCGGCGAGTCCGCCGCCGCGTAGACGGCGCGCCCGGTGCCCAGCAGGGCCGCGAGCAGGCTCACGCCGATGCCGATGAGGACGACCGGCGCGGACAGCCTGAAGTCCAGGAACGGAAAGCGGAAATAGGTCTGATACAGGGCCGCCAGCATGGTGCCCAGCCAGGCGCCGGCGGCCACCCCGAGGGCCGAGCCCAGGATGCAGATCAGCGTGACGATCAGTCCATAGTGCAGCGCCACGTCCAGCGTGCTGTAGCCGAACGCCTTGAGAATGGCGACCTGGTCGCGCTGCGTGCCCACCAGCCGTGTGAACACCACGTTGAGCAGGAACGCCGCGACGCCCAGGAAGATGGTCGGGAACACGCGCGTCATGGTCGCCAGCTGGCGAAACTCCTCGTGCAGGAAGCGGTACGACAACTGGTCCATGCGGCCATGCGCGCCCAGGCTGCCGTTGCGGGCCAGCAGCTGGTCCATGGCGGTGAGAGCGTCCTGTTCGTTGGCGCCGGGGCTGAGCCGGGCCACCAGCTGATTGAACGCGCCGTTCATGTCCAGCGCGGCTTCCAGCGTGCGCCGGTGCATCCACAGGATGGCGTAGCGCTGGTAGTCGGGGAACATGGCGCCCGGCTTGATCTGGTAGATGTGCTCCGGCGAGACCGCCATGCCCACGATGGTGAACCACTGGGTGCGGCCATGCACTGTGGCGCGCAGCCGGTCGCCGGGCTGGAGTCCGTGCGCCTGCGCGAAGGATTCGCTGACCAGCACCTCGTGATCGGCATGGGGTGCGAGCATGCGGCCGCTGCGCAGGTAGAGCCGGTTCTGCGCGGGTTCGCCGGCGTCGGGCAACGACTGCACCAGGGCCTCGATGGGTTCACCGAAGTGCGGCAGCTCGACCTTGGCGCCGGTCACCAACCGGGTCTCGACTTCGTTGATGCCCGGCAACTGCGCCACGCGCTGGGCCAGCGCATCGGGGGCCCGCTTGACCTGGACCCAGACGTCGGAAAAACGCGTGTCGCGGTACAGCCGGTCGCGCGTGTCCTGCAGCGAGTCCAGCGTGGCCCGCGACATCACCAGCATGGCGATGCCCGCCGCGATCACCAGCGCGATCGCCAGCGCCTGGCCCCGCAGGTGCCAGAGGTCGCGCAGCGCCTTGCGGTGCAGGGCTTTCACCAGCGCAGCTCCCGCGCCGGTATCCGCTCGGTGTTCACCTGCTCGCGCACGATGCGCCCGTCGGCCAGGTACAGCACCCGGTGGGCCATCCGCGCGATGTCCACGTTGTGGGTGATGAGTACGGTCGTGGTGCCCATTTCGGCGTTCACCTGCTCCAGGGCTTCGAGCACGCGCACGCCGGTGGCCGAATCGAGCGCCCCGGTGGGCTCGTCGCACAGCATCACCACCGGCCGCTTGGCGATGGCGCGCGCGATGGCCACGCGCTGCTGCTCCCCGCCCGAGAGCTGGGCCGGAAAATGGTCCAGCCGCTCGCTCAGCCCGACGCGGGCCAGCGCATCCTCGGGGGGCATCGGATCGGGCGCGATTTCGGTCACGATGGCGACGTTCTCCCGCGCCGTGAGGCTGGGAATCAGGTTGTAGAACTGGAACACGAAACCCACGTGTTCGCGCCGGAATTGCGTGAGCTGGGTGTCCGTGGCGTGTGTGAGATCTTCGCCGTGGTACCAGACGTGGCCGTCGGTGGGCACGTCCAGTCCGCCCAGAATGTTCAGCAACGTGGACTTGCCGCTGCCCGAAGGCCCGAGCATCACCACGAATTCCCCGGGGTAGAGCACCAAATCCACGCCGCGCAGCGCGTGGACCTCCATCTCCCCCATCCGGTAGATCTTGGTCAGTCCTTCCGCCCTGAAGATGGCTTGCCGCGCCGACGTGTCCATGGGCGAATCGTAACGGCGAAATCGAAGGGGATTCTTGCGGCTTTGTGACGGATTGCGCGGTGCCGGTGGGGGTGGATGGGGCATCATCCGCACATGGACCCCTGGATCGACACGCATTGCCATCTCGACGCCAGCGAATTCGCCGCCGACGTGGACGCGGTGCGCGCGCGGGCCAGGGCCGCCGGCGTGGCGCATTGCGTGATTCCGGCGGTGCGGGTGGCGGATTTCGGCGCGGTGCGGGCCTTGGCGCGGCGCCTGGGCGACAGCTACGCGCTGGGCATCCATCCCCTGGCCATGGCGCAGGCGGCCGATGGCGACCTGGAGGCGCTCGACGCCGCGCTCCATGAGGCCCGCAACGACCCCCGGCTGGTGGCCGTGGGCGAGATCGGCCTGGACTTCTTCGTGCCCGAGTTCGCGCGGCCGCCGCTGCTGGAGCGGCAGCTGACGTTCCTGCGCGGGCAGCTGCGGCTGGCCCGGCGGCACGGGTTGCCGGTGATCCTGCACGTGCGCCGCTCGGCCGACGCCCTGCTGCGCGAGCTGCGCGCGCTGGCACCGTCGGAGGGCTGGCACGGCATCGCGCACGCCTTCAACGGCAGC
>JAEWVY010000425.1 GCA_023396625.1 Pseudomonadota bacterium
TGCCAGCACCGTCGTGATCGCCGCCGTCAGCGTCGTCTTGCCGTGGTCCACGTGTCCAATCGTGCCCACGTTCACGTGCGGCTTCGTCCGCTCAAATTTCTCTTTTGCCATTTTTTCGACTCCGAAAAAAATAAACCCAACAAACATCGAACGGGCGCACGAACCGGTCGTCCACCCGAAATTCTGGTGCCCTTGGCGGGAATCGGACCCGCGACCTCTCCCTTACCAAGGGAGTGCTCTACCACTGAGCCACAAGGGCAAAATCTCACGCGCCGACAGGCCTGACAGATTCGAGCTGGAGCGGGAGACGGGAATCGAACCCGCGTCATTAGCTTGGAAGGCTAAGGTTCTACCATTGAACTACTCCCGCATCGATCATGGAGCGCGCCCGCTGCACACGAAGCGCCTCACAGCGGAGTCAATGCGTGGAAAACCTGTTCCAAACGCTCTGGCCTGTCTGCATTGCCGGACTTTGCTGGTGGAGGGGGCTGGATTCGAACCAGCGTAGGCGTAAGCCAACAGATTTACAGTCTGCCCCCTTTAGCCACTCGGGCACCCCTCCTCAGCGAGCCTGTGATTATGCCATCAAATTTTCCAGCCAGGCAACCCGGGGCCAATCTCACCAGACAGGCGGGGCCACGCCGTGGCGCCGCAAAAATTCGCTGGCCGCGCCAAAATGCCCACAACCCAGGAATGGCGCGGGCCCCCGCAGAGCCGACAGCGGAGAGGGGTGATTGGCCATGAGCAGTTGCCGTGGTGCGGGCCCGCTTGCCGCCTCGATAACCGCGCGCCTCGCCTGGGCATGCGCGCCCCAGAGCATGAAGACGCAGGGCGTGTTGCGGCGGGCCACGGCAGCAATGACCGCGTTGGTGAAGATCTCCCAGCCCCAGCGTGCGTGGCTCGCGGGCAGCCCGTCCTCCACGGTCAGGCTGGTGTTCAGTAGCAGCACGCCCTGGCGGGCCCACCGCTCCAGACAGCCGTTGCCCGCAGGGAGTACGCCCAGGTCGCGCTGCAACTCCTTGAAGACATTGCGCAGACTTGGCGGGATTCTTTCTCCTAGCGGCACCGAAAAAGCCAGGCCCTGTGCCTGACCGGGGCCGTGATAGGGGTCTTGCCCGACGATGACGACGCGCACCGCGTCCAGCGGCGTCAGGGCCAACGCCCGCAGGGGCTCGGGCGGGTACACCGGGGCCCCCGCGTCGATCCGGGCCTGCACGCGCATCCCGAGCCGCTGGCCGGCCTCCCCGCTGAAGAAGCTGCCGCACAGCGCTTGCCAGCCCTCCCCTACAGCCCAGGTGTCGGGCGCCCAGGCCATCAGCCGAGCAGGCCGGACAGACTGCGTCATGCGTTTTCCATCGGGATCACGGCCATCGGGAGGCGTTCAGGAAAACAGGCCAGCCAGCGCGAGCCCCGGGTCGGGCGCCCGCATGAAAGCTTCCCCCACCAGAAAAGCGTGCACTCCGGCGTCGCGCATTCGCTTCACGTCGTCGCGGGTCAGGATGCCGCTTTCGGTGACCAACAGCCGTTCGGCGGGCACATCGGGCAACATCGCCAGCGTGGTGTCCAGCGACACCTCGAAGCTGCGCAGGTCGCGGTTGTTGATGCCGATCAGCGGCGTTTTCAGCCGCAGGGCCCGCTCGAGTTCGGCGTGGTCGTGCACTTCCACCAGCACCGCCATGTCCAGCCCCTGCGCAATGGCCTCGAATTCGACCAGGCGCGCGTCATCCAGGCATGCGGCAATCAGCAGGATGCCGTCGGCCCCGATGCTCCGTGCCTCGTAGATCTGCCAGGGATCGACGATGAAATCCTTGCGCAGCACCGGAAGGGGGCAGGACGCGCGCGCCTGCTTGAGGAAATCGTTGCAACCCTGGAAAAAAGACGTATCGGTCAGCACCGACAGGCACGCCGCGCTGACCTGGCCGTCGCCCTCGGCATAACTCTGGGCGATGTCGGCCACGATGAACTCTTCGCGCAGCACTCCGCGCGATGGACTGGCCCGCTTGATTTCCGCGATGACCGCCGCCTGTCCCCGGGCCACCTTGGCGCGCAGGGCCCCCACGAAGTCGCGCGTCAGCACACGGCTTTCCGCGTCGGCGCGCATGGCCGCCAGCGGCTTCTTACTCACGCCAGCGGCGACTTCGTCGCGTTTGACGGCCATGATCTTTTTCAGGATATCGTTCATTTTTCAGGCTGCTCGGGAAGCGGTTCCGGCGGTTTTTCCGGACCGCCCTTGAGGATCTTGACAATTACGCGGTGCATCACCAGTGCCACCACCACGAAGAGCAGCGAGACACCGATGGCGATCCAGGCGCCGGGGTCGCGCCACATGGTCAGGCGCCGCCGTGCGCCCGCGTGCAGGCGATGAACTGATCGAGCCGGGTTCGTGCCGCGCCCGATTCGATGGCCGCGCGGGCGCGTTCGACGCCCTCCGCCATCGAGGCGGTCACATTGGCCGCGTACAGCGCCACGCCCGCGTTGAGGATGACGATGTCTCGCGCCGCGCCGTGCTCGTTGTCCAGCACGTCCAGGAGGATGGCACGCGAGGCCTCGGGCGTGTCGACCTTGAGCACGCGGTTGCTGGCCATGGGCAGTCCGAAGTCCTCGGGGTGGATCTCGTATTCAATGATCTCGCCGTTCTTCAGCTCGCCGACCATGGTGCCCGCGCCCAGGCTCACCTCGTCCATGCCATCGCGCCCGTAGACCACCACCGCGTGCTCGGCGCCCAATCGCTGCAATGCGCGCACCTGGATGCCCACCAGGTCGGGGTGGAACACGCCCATCAGGATGTTGGGTGCGGAGGCCGGGTTGGTCAGCGGACCGAGGATGTTGAAGATCGTCTTGATGCCCAGCTCGCGGCGCACCGGCGCCACGTTCTTCATCGCCGGGTGGTGGTTGGGCGCGAACATGAAGCCGATGCCCACCTCCGCGATGCAGCGGGCGATGGCCTCAGGCGGAAGATTGATGTCGATGCCCAGGCTCTCGAGCACGTCGGCGCTGCCCGACCGGCTGCTCACGCCGCGCCCGCCGTGCTTGCTGATGCGCGCCCCCGCCGCCGCGGCCACGAACATCGAGCAGGTGGAGATGTTGAAGGTCTGGGCGCCGTCGCCGCCCGTGCCGACGATGTCCACCAGGTGCGTGGTGTCGGCCACGCGGACCTTGGTGGAAAACTCGCGCATGACCTGCGCTGCGGCGGTGATTTCGCCGATGGTCTCCTTCTTGACGCGCAAGCCCGTGACCAGCGCCGCGGTCATCACCGGGGAGATGTCGCCATTCATGATCAAGCGCATCAGATGCAGCATCTCGTCGTGAAAGATTTCGCGGTGCTCGATGGTGCGCTGCAGCGCTTCCTGGGGGGTAATCGGCATGGGGGTCTCCGGAAAAATTACTGGACAGGATTGTCCGTCAGGGCCAGCTTCAAGCCGAAGCCGATGAACATCGCGCCCGCCGCTCGCTGCAGGCCGGCCAGCGCCGAGTCCAGCGCACCCAGCCGCCCCGCCACCCAGGCAGCCAGCAGCGCCCAAGCCATGTTGACGCCCAGCCCATTGACGGTGAACACCAGGCCCAGCACCAGAAAGGCCCAGGACGGATGGGCCGCGCCGGACGTGATGAATTGCGGCACGAAGGCCAGAAAAAACAGCGCCACCTTGGGGTTCAGGGCATTGGTCCAGAACCCCTGAAGACCTATATTTTTCAAGCTTTTTTGGCTATTTCCCAGCATCAATTGGTCATTGTTTGCTATTAATTCAGGACTTTTCCGATGCCGCGCCAGCAGCATGCCGGCACCGACGTACAGCAGATAGGCCGCGCCCAGCCACTTGAGCGCGGTGAAAGCCAGGCTCGACGCCGCGATCAGCGCGCTGACGCCGACGGCAGCGGCCACGATGTGCACGAAACACCCCGCCGTGATGCCCAGCGCCGCCACGATGCCCGCCCGGGCGCCGGCGCGAAGGGCATGGGTGACGATGTAGAGCACGTCCGGCCCAGGAGTCAGGTTGAGCAGCAGGCCCGCGGCGATGAACAGGCCGAAATGGTCGATGTCGGGCATGGGGGAAGAACTTTCAGCCTCTCAAGCCTGGAAGAACCGGCGAATCGCCGCCACCGCGCGGTCCACCCCGGCGGCGTCGACGTTCAGGTGCGTGACGAAACGCAGGCGGTACAGGCCGGTGGCGCGCACCCCCTCGCGCTCCAGCTGCGCGAGCAGGGCGGCCGACTGCGTCCTCGCCGCCCCGGTCAGATCCACGAAGACGATATTCGTCTGCGGCGTCTCGACCCGCAGGCCGTCGATCCCGGCCAGGCCGTCGGCCAGGCGCCGCGCCAGGGCGTGGTCTTCAGCCAGACGCGCGACGTGGTGCTCCAGTGCATGCAGGGCCGCCGCGGCCAGCAGGCCGGACTGGCGCATGCCGCCCCCGGCCATCTTGCGGACGCGGTGGGCGCGGGCGATGAATTCGCGGCTGCCGCACAACACGGACCCCACCGGCGCGCCCAGCCCCTTGCTGAAGCAGACCGAGACGCTGTCGAAGCACCCGGCAATGCGGCGCGCCTCCCGCCACACATCCGCAGGGTCGCTCGCCGCCAGGCCTTGCGCCTGCGCCACGGCGGCATTGAACAGCCGCGCGCCATCCAGGTGCCGTGCCAGGCCGTGGCGTGCCGCCAGGGCCGTGGCGGCTTCGAGGTAGGCCATCGGCATCAGCTTGCCCCCGAGCGTGTTTTCCAGCGCCAGCAAGCGCGTGCGGGCGAAATGGGCATCGTCGGGCTTGATCGCGGCCTCGAGGTCCGCCAGCGCCAGCGTGCCGTCGGCCTGGTGCGCCAGCGGCTGCGGCTGCACGCTGCCGAGCACCGCCGCCCCGCCGGCCTCCCAGCGGTAGCAGTGCGCCATCTGGCCGACGAGATATTCGTCGCCGCGCTGGCAGTGGGCCAGGATGGCGCACAGGTTGCTCTGGGTGCCGGTCGGCGTGAACAGCGCCGCCTCGAAACCCAGCAGCGCGGCGAGGCGCTCCTGCAGCGCATTGACCGTCGGGTCGTCGCCGAACACGTCGTCACCCAGCGGCGCGGTCAGCATGGCCGCCCGCATCGCGGCCGTGGGCTGCGTGACGGTGTCGCTGCGCAGATCCACGATGGGTGGCACAAGTTCTCGAGTCATTTCTGCATTTCCCATCGTCGAATGGTCATTGTTTGCTATCAATAAAGTAGTTATTCAGAACGGGGAATCCAGAAAGTTGCGCAGCATCGCATGGCCATGTTCGGTCAGGATGCTTTCCGGGTGAAACTGAACGCCCTCGACGGGCAGGGTGCGGTGGCGCACGCCCATGATTTCACCGTCGTCCGTCCAGGCCGTGATGGCCAGGCAGTCCGGGCAGCTGGCCCGCTCGATCGCCAGCGAGTGGTAGCGGTTCACCGTGAACTGTTTCGGCAGTCCCGCGAACACGCCCTCCTGCGTGGTGGTGATGACGCTGGTCTTGCCGTGCATCAGCTGCTGCGCCCGGATGATCTTGCCGCCGAAGGCCGCGCCGATGCACTGGTGGCCCAGGCACACGCCCAGGATGGGCAACTTGCCGGCGAAGTGCTGAATCGCCGCCACGGAGATTCCCGCCTCGTTCGGCGAGCACGGGCCAGGCGAGACGACCAGCCGGTCGGGCGCGCGCGCGGCGATGCCTTCCAGGGTGATTTCGTCGTTGCGGAACACCTCTACCTCGGCCCCGAGTTCGCCGAAGTACTGGACGATGTTGTAGGTGAACGAGTCGTAGTTGTCGATCATCAGGAGTTTGTGTTTCCGGCTCATGGCGCTCACTCCAGTCCTTCCTCGACCAGTTCGCTGGCCCGCAGCAAGGCACGCGCCTTGGCTTCGGTTTCCTTCCACTCCAGCTCGGGCACCGAGTCGGCCACCACTCCGGCGGCCGCCTGCACGTAGAGTTGCCCGTCCTTGACGATGGCGGTGCGGATGGCGATGGCCACGTCCATGTCGCCGGCGTAGCTCAGGTAGCCGCAGGCGCCGCCGTAGAGGCCGCGCTTGCTCGGCTCGAGCTGGTCGATCAGCTCCATCGCATGCACCTTGGGCGCCCCCGTGAGCGTGCCGGCCGGGAAGGTGGCGCGCAACACGTCCATGCTGGTCATGCCTTCGTTCAGCAGGCCCTCGACGTTGCTCACGATATGCATCACGTGGCTGTAGCGTTCGACCGTGAAGGCCTCGGTCACCTTGACGCTGCCGGTCTTGGCGATCCGGCCGATGTCGTTGCGCGCCAGGTCGATCAGCATCACGTGTTCGGCGCGCTCCTTCGGGTCGTTGACCAGTTCCGCCTCGGCGGCCTTGTCCTTCTCGGGCGTGGCGCCACGCGGCCGCGTGCCGGCCAGCGGGCGGATCGTGATCTTCTGCCCCGCGTCGGTCTGCTCCTGCCGCACCAGGATTTCCGGCGATGCCCCCACGACGTGGAAATCCCCGAAGTGGTAGTAGTACATGTACGGGCTGGGATTCAGCGACCGCAGCGCTCGGTAGAGGCTCAGAGGCGACTCGGTGTAGCGCTTGCGGATGCGCTGGCCCACCTGCACCTGCATGAAGTCGCCGGCGGCGATCAGGTCCTTGGCGCGTTCGACGGCCTTCAGATAGTCGGCCTTGGCGAATTCGCGCTCCGCCGGAAAGCCTTGCGTGGTATGGACCACGGGCGCGCTGACCGAGTACTTGAGCCGCTCCTTCAGGTCGCGCAGACGTTTCTTCGCGCTGGCATAGGCCTCGGGCTGCGCCGGGTCGGCGTAGACGATCAGATAGAGCTTGCCCGAGAGGTTGTCGATGACGGCCAGTTCCTCGCACTGCAGCAGCAGGATGTCGGGCGTGCCCAGGGTGTCGGGGGGGCAGGTCGTCTCCAGCTTCTTCTCGATGTAGCGCACCGCGTCGTAGCCGAAATAGCCCGCCAGGCCGCCACAAAAACGCGGCAGTCCCGGGCGCAGCGCCACCTTGAACCGTTTCTGGTAGGCGGCGATGAAATCCAGCGGGTTGCCGGTGGACGTCTCCAGCACCTGGCCATCGTGGACCACCTCGGTCCGCGCATCGGCGCCGAAGCCGCTGGCACGCAACAGGGTGCGCGCCGGCAGGCCGATGAAGCTGTAGCGGCCGAAGCGCTCGCCACCCACGACGGATTCCAGCAGGAAACTGTATTTCCCGCCGTCTTTCGAGAAGGCCAGCTTCAGGTACAGCGACAACGGGGTTTCGAGGTCGGCAAACGCCTCGACCATGAGCGGGATGCGGTTGTAACCCTGGCGGGTCAGGCTTTTGAATTCAAGTTCGGTGATCACGGAAGAGCCTCCAGGCCCGGCACCGGGCGAGGCCGGCGCCATCATTTCATCCAGATTCCCCGCGGCATGCGGGGCGAGAGGAGGCGCGCCAGGCGCGCGCCGGTCAGGAACGCAGCGTGGATGGCTTGCGCCAAGGCCAGGCCCCCTGGCCCCCGAGGCCAGCGCGGCAAGCTGTCGGCAACGTGCGTGCAATGAACATGATGCGCGCAGTGTAGCAAACCCGGCACCCCACGGCGCGACGGCTCGGCCCCCGCCCACGCCAGCCACCCGGCAAAACCCTGATGCCTTCGCCGACCTGGGAATCGAGAATCGGCATGACCTGCTCCATTATTTTCCTGCCCGAGGTAAAACCATGAACTTTCTGCGCGTCGCCCTGCTGGGCTGGGCCCTGGTCCTGGCAGGTGCCCAGGCCGCGGCCATCGAGGTCGGCGGCGTCAAGCTCGACGACGACATCGATCTGCGCGGCAGCAAACTGCTGCTCAACGGCGCGGGTGTGCGCTACAAGGCCATCTTCAAGGTCTACACCGCCGGGCTGTACCTGGGCAGAAAGGCCGCCACGCCCGACGAGGTGCTGGCCGCCACTGGAGCCAAGCGGCTGAGCCTGACCATGCTGCGCGAGATCGACTCGGGCGAGCTCGGCAAGTTGTTCACCCGTGGCGTGGAGGACAACACCCCCAAAGCCGAGATGTCGAGGCTCATTCCCGGATTGATCCGCATGGGTCAGATTTTCTCGGAGCAGAAGAAGCTGCTGCCCGGCGAGGTCGTCACCATCGACTGGGTGCCCGGCCAGGGCACGGTCATCACCGTGAAGGGCAAGGTCCAGGGCGACCCCTTCAAGGAGGCGGAATTCTTCAACGCGCTGATGCGCATCTGGCTGGGCCCCCAGCCGGCCGACTGGAAACTCAAGGACGCTCTGCTGGGCAAGGCCAGCTGAGGCCGGCGACGCCAGCCCGCCCCGCGCCGAAGGCATTTCCCGAGATTCCGAGCCAGATTGCGGGGGCCATGTCCAGATTCTGGGTCATCCATTCCCCGCCAAAAGGTCGCGCTCTGGACCTCGCCTCGGTGGCTCTGCTGCTGGATGCCCCGCACGACGCCGCGCCCGCGCGCCGGATGCTCGCGTTCGTCAACCAGCTGGCGCCGGTGGACCACATCTGCCTCGTCGAATACCCGGAAGCCGCGCCCACCCTGATCGAAGGTCACGCCCACGCCGCAGACGCGCCCAACGTCACCCAGGAATGCTTTTCCATCTACCGGCGGCACTATTACCGGTCCGACCAGGCGACGGTCATCGCGGAGCACCTTCGGCACCAGACCGGACACGCGCCGGTCACCGCCCTGCATTGCCGAGCCGGCGACCTGCCCGTCGCCAGCTGGCGCAACGAGATCTACGAGCGCCGGCATCTCGCGGACCGGCTAAGCTTCCTCTACGCGCCCCTGCCGCATACCGCGTTTGCGATCAATCTGTACCGCAATGAGTCCCGGGGCGCCTTCCGGGACGCGGAGATCGAGGCCCTGCTCGCCGTCTGCCCGCTGCTGCGGCAAGTCCACCACTCTGCCCTCCGGCACGCTCCACCACAGGAGATGGCGGCACCGCAAAGCCAGGCGCTGGCGCGAGCGGCCGCGCAAATCGCCCGGAAAGTCCCGCAGCTCTCCCCCAGGGAGCGCGAGGTATGCGCCCGCATTGCCTGCGGCATCAGTGCCGACGGCATCGCCGCCGACCTGGGCATCGCACCGTCCACCGTGATCACCCTGCGCAAGCGTGCCTACGCCAAGCTGGCCGACGCCGGGATGTACGGCGGCCGACTCCAACTGGCCCGCTGGTTCGGCTGACGCCTCTCTGCCCCGACTTGGCAGGTCCCAGGCCAGGAAGCCGCCCCGCAGGGTCCGCGGCGTCGGCGCGCGCCAAGCCCGTCCCCCCCGAGGGGGACAGGGTCGAATGCCTTTGATTGCTATCTTTGACCGATCTCAAATCAAGTGCAGGAGACAAGCGCCATGTGGATTCGCAACTGCTGGTATGTGATTGCCTGGAATCACGAAATTCCGCCCGCCGAGTCGGGCGAACTGTTCCATCGCACCGTGCTCGGCGAGCCGGTGCTCGTGTACCGGACCGCTGGGGGCGACCTCGTCGCCATGGAGGATCGGTGCTGTCATCGGCTTGCTCCGCTGTCCAGGGGCCGGCGCGAAGGCGATTGCGTCCGTTGCGGCTACCACGGTCTGAAGTTCGACCCACGGGGCGCGTGCGTCGAGGCCCCCGGCCTCGCCAGCATCCCCGTCAAGGCCCGGGTCAGGACCTACCCGGTGGTGCTGAAGAACAACTGGGTGTTTGTCTGGATGGGCGAACCCGATCAGGCCGACCCTGCGCTGCTGCCGGACAACTTTTCGTGCGACCACCCCGACTGGCGCTACAAGCCAGGCTACCTGCACTACGACACGCCCTATCTGCTGATCTGCGACAACCTGCTGGATTTCTCGCACCTGAGCTACGTGCATGAAAAGACGGTCGGAGGGAGCCCGGCCATCGCGCAAACCGCCCCCACGGTCGGCACCGTGCCTGGACCCCGTCCCGATTGGCCCATCATGGGCGTCCGGGTCTCGCGCCAGGTGCGGGACGTGCCACCGCCCCCGTACTACAACAAGTTCAGGACCTTCGACACCCATGTGAACCGGTGGCTGGACTACGATTTCCTGCTGCCCGGCACCCTGCTCATGCATTCAGGCAGCCGGCCCGTTGGCGACGCCGAGGGGGACATGCGCCGGGCCGTTCAGCTTCACA
>JAEWVY010000015.1 GCA_023396625.1 Pseudomonadota bacterium
CTGCTGAGTCTGGCGCTTCGCAGTTTCTGGGACGGCAAGGAGGCCCCTCGTCCCTATCTCGAACGCCTCGGCCTGGCCGAGGCACACGGACTGAAGGACGCGGTGCTACGCAGGCTGTTCGCGGGAAATCTGTAGTCCAGGGGACACCTGCCGGCCGCAACGCCTAGACTTGCGGCCATGAGCACGATATCGCCAAGCCTGCCCGCCTCGTCCCCGCGTCCGCCCGTGAGGTCGCTCTCGGGCCTGGTGCCGTTCCTGCGGCCCTACCGGCGCCAGATTGCACTCGCGGGGTTGTTTCTGTTGCTGGCGGCCACGGCGACACTGGCTTTCCCACTGGCGCTGCGCAACCTGATCGATGGGGGCTTCTCGCCGTCGACGACCGCGATGGTGGCCGATGCGCGCGGCGCCCAGTTGCTGGCGCTGCGTGGCCATTTCCTCGCGCTGTTCGGCGTGGCCGTGGCCTTGGGCATCTTCTCCGCCGCGCGTTTCTACACCGTCAGCTGGCTGGGTGAGCGCCTCACGACCGATCTGCGCAACGCCGTCTACGCAAGGGTGCTCAGGCAGAGCCCGGCCTTCTTCGAAACGACACAAAGCGGCGAAGTCCTGTCGCGACTGACCACCGACACCACCCTGGTGCAGACCGTGGTGGGTTCCTCGTTGAGCCTCGGGCTGCGCAACGCGGTGATGGGGCTGGGCGCGCTGGCCATGCTGGTGTGGACCAACCCCTGGGTCATGCTGCAGGTTTCCGGCGTGCTCGCGGGCGTGGTCCTGCCCAGCCTGTGGTTCGGGCGCCGGGTGCGCCGCCTTTCGCGCGCCAGCCAGGACCGGGTGGCCGATGCCAGTGCCATCGCGTCCGAGGTGCTGAACGCGATCGCGGTGGTGCAGAGCTACACCGCGGAAGGGCGGGAGGCACGTCGCTTCGAGCACGCCACAAACCAGGCTTTTCAGACCGCCGTGCGGCGGACGCGAGCCCGGTCGGTGCTGGTGGGCTTCATCATCATCGCCACGTCCGCGGCGCTGCTGTGGGGCCTGTATCAGGGGACACAGGCCGTGCTGGAGGGGCGCACCTCGGCCGGACATCTCGGGCAGACAGTGCTCTACGTCATCATTTTGGCGGGCGCCGCCGCGGTGCTCGGCGAGGTTTATGGCGATCTGCTGCGCGCAGCGGGAGCCACGGAGCGCCTGATGGAGCTTCTGCATCACCCCATCGACATTGTTTCACCAGAAAATCCGGCCGAACCCAGCGTCAACAGGGCAGGTTGCGCTATCGAATTTGATTCATTGACTTTTCACTATCCCTCCCGTCCGGCGCAGGCCGCCCTGTCGGACTTCTCGCTGCGCATACGCCCGGGTGAAACCGTGGCGCTGGTCGGCAGCAGTGGCGCCGGCAAGACCACGGTGTTCCAGTTGCTGCTGCGCCACTACGACGCCCAGGCCGGCCGACTACGGATTGACGGCACACCCGCGCGCGACTGGCCACTCGATGCGCTGCGTCAACGCATTGCCATCGTGCCCCAGGAACCCGTCATCTTCTCGGCCAGCGCGATGGAGAACATCCGTTACGGCAATCCCGACGCGGACGACGAGCAGGTGTTCGCCGCCGCCAGAGCGGCCTTCGCGCACGATTTCATCGACGCCCTGCCCGAAGGCTACGCCACGTTTCTGGGCGAACGCGGGGTGCGGCTGTCCGGTGGACAACGCCAGCGCATCGCCATCGCGCGGGCAATACTCAAGGACGCGCCGCTGTTGCTGCTCGACGAGGCCACCAGCGCACTTGACGCGCAGAGCGAGCGCATGGTGCAGGCGGCCCTGGACTCGGCCATGCGGGCGCACCAGGGCCGGCGCACCACGCTGGTCATCGCGCACCGGCTGGCCACGGTACAGAACGCGGACCGGATCGTCGTGCTGGACCACGGCCGCATCGTCGAGCAAGGCACGCACGCCTCACTCATGGCGGCCAGCGGCATGTACGCGCGCCTCGCGTCCCTTCAGTTCACCGCCTGATACAGATTTGCTTTCAAGCGCACAAATCACCGTTCGGGCTGAGCTTATCGAAACCCAGCGCGGTGCATGCACTTCGACAAGCTCAGTGCGAACGGTTTTTCACGGATCGAACGCAAATCCGTATGAGACTGGCCCCAGGCGAGACCTACTGCATCGGCTCCTTGAGCACATCGGGAAGCAGCACAGGAAAGACAGGAATGCCTTCATCCACCAGCGCCTCGGCTTGCTCGATGGTCGCCTTTCCCCGAATGTCCCGGACCGCGCACTCGCCATAGTGCATCTGGCGGGCCACCTCGGCAAATCGGTCGCCAACGTCGTCGGTTCGCGCCAGGAGCTCGCGCGCGGCGCGCAGCCATGCGGCCTGCAGGGGTCCTGCGCCCTCCCGAGACGTAGCGGCGGTCTCGGCTGGTCTCGGAGCCCCAAGATTCAGGCGTGGCGCGCTCAGCCGTTTGACCACCCGAGGGTCATTGCACAGTGGGCAGGCCAGCAACCCTCGGGCCAGCTGACTCTGGAAATCCTCCTCGGAAGCGAACCAGCCTTCGAAATCGTGCTGCTGGGCACACTGAAGGTCGAACACTTTCATGCGCGGTTCTCCGGTTGTCAGACGGCTGCAGCGGGCGTCTGCCAATCCAGACACCAGTCCCCCGCCAGCACATTCTGCAGCCACAAAGCGCCCGCCACGGTCTTGGCGTCGGTGACGGTGCCATCACGGCACCAGTGCCACAACGTCTGCGGGCTCGCCGTGAACACATCGAGAAATTCGCCCGCGTCGAGCTGCCGCTCGCCAGGGACCAGCCCCCGCGCAAACCAGATTTCGATGCACTCGGTGGAATAGGACACGACCGGATGAATCCGCCCGGCATACGCCCACTCCCGAGCCTGGTAACCGGTTTCCTCTCGCAGTTCACGACGGGCACAGGCCAGGGGGGCCTCTCCCGGATCGAGCTTGCCCGCGGGAAACTCGATGATCACCTGCTGGACTGGGTAGCGGAACTGCCGTTCCAGCACCACCTGCCAGGCTCCATCCGGTGCGTGAAGCAGCGGCACCACCATGACAGCGCCGGGATGCACCAGGTATTCCCGGCTCGTGAGGCGCCCGTCGGGAAGGCGCACGGTATCCTGCATGGCATGCAGGAATTCACCCTTGAACACCGGGCTCCCCCCGGTGCGCGTTTCCGTCAGATGGGCTTCGAGATCGTGCGCCACCGGGTTCAGCTCCTGTGCCGGAAGAGATAGCGGTACACAAAACCGGGAAACGCAAAAGTCAGGAACAGCGCGGTCGTCACGACGTAAAACTCCCAACCCTGGCGAACAATCTGACCGGCCTGCCATTCGAGCCAGAGTCCAACGCCGCCGATGATGAAGTAGAGCACCAGCAACTCGAGCAGCCGCAGCCACAGCGACTTCGGTCGAGGCCAGGCCAGCACGACCAATACGCGTTCGCTCAGAAAGGGGATGTTCGCCGCGGCGAATGCCACCATCAGCAAGAGGCCAGCGGCAACCGACTGGGACATCGGATCGCGCTCAAGTGCCCAGCATCTGGACGATGGCCGTCGCGCAAAGGCTCATGAGGCCGCCCGGCAACACGCCAAGAACCAGGATCAGGGCGCCATTGAAGGACAGCACCACGCGAACGTCCGCAGGGGCCGACACTGTCGTGGCGGTGATGGGCTCGTCGAAATACATGACCTTGATGACGCGCAGGTAATAGAAGGCGCCGATCAACGACATCAGCACCGCGAATATCGCCAGTCCGATGTAGGTCGCCTGGCTCGAGGCGATCAGTGCCTGCAGGATCGCCAGCTTGGCGTAGAAGCCCACAAGCGGAGGAATGCCAGCCAGGGAGAACAGGCACACCGCCATCACGCCGGCATACAAGGGGCTGCGCTGGTTCAGCCCTGCAAGATCGGCGATCTCCTCGCTCTCGAAGCCTTCGCGCGCCAGCAACAGGATCACGCCGAACGAGGCCAATGTCGTGAGCACGTAGGTCACGACATAGAACATGGCGGAACTGTAGGCGTTGGCCGCCGACAGTGTGTTGCCGTTGACGACGCCGGCCATCAGGCCCAGCATGACGAACCCCATGTGCGAGATCGTGGAATAGGCCAGCATGCGCTTGAGGTTGGTCTGGGCAATGGCGGCGAGGTTACCGATCAGCAGCGACCCCACCGCCAACACGGCAAGCATCTGTTGCCAGTCGATCGCCAGCGGCAGCAGGCCTTCGACCAGCAACCGGATGGTGATCGCGAAGGCAGCCAGCTTGGGCGCCCCGCCGATCATCAGGGTCACGGCGGTCGGTGCTCCCTGATAGACATCGGGAATCCACATGTGGAAAGGCACAGCACCAAACTTGAACGCCAAGCCCGCGACGACAAACACCAAGCCAAACACAAGCACCTGATGCTGCACATGCCCCGACGCCACCGCCTTCAAAACCGTGCCGACGTCGAGCGAGCCCGTGGCGCCATAAAGCATGGACAGGCCATAGAGCAGAAAACCCGAGGCCATGGCCCCCAGCACGAAGTATTTCATCGCCGCCTCGGTGGAGGTTGCGTGATCGCGGCGCAACGCCACCAGCGCATAGCTCGAAAGCGTCAGCAGTTCGAGCCCGAGGTAGATCACCAGGAAGTTGTTGCCCGAGATCATGATCGACATGCCCAGGAGCGAGAACATCCCCAGCGAAAACAGTTCACCACCCCGCAGCATGCCGCGGTCGCCCGCGTAGGGACGCCCGTACACGAAGGTCGCCATCATCGCCACGGCGGCAAAGCACTTGAGCCAATTCCCCATGCTGTCGCTCACCACCATGCCGCCAAAAGCGTAGATCGTCTGCCCGCCCAGCGCGTAAAGCCCGCTGACCACGGCCACGACCCCCAGTGTCAGCAAGGTCAGCACGTAGGTCGAGGTGCGGCGCGCGCTGGTGACGAAGAGATCCGCGAGCAGGATCGCGCAGGCCATGACGAGCAACACCACTTCCGGGTAGACAGCGATCCAGCTGAGTTTGTCAATCATCTTCTGTTTCTCGATTCAGTCTGTTCAGTTGAGCTTGGACAGCGCCACGTGCCTGAGCAGTTCGGCCACCGACACGTTCATCACGTCGGTCAATGGCTTGGGATAGACCCCCATGAACAGCACGGCCACCGCCAGCAAGGCCAGCATGGTGAATTCGCGCGCGCCAATGTCCTGCAGCACGCGAACGTGCTCGTTGGCGATCGGCCCCAGGTACACGCGCTTGAACATCCACAATGTGTAGGCGGCCCCGAAAACAAGCGCAGTCGCGGCGGCCAGACCGAGCCAGAAATTGGCTTTTACGGCGCCCAGGATCACCATCCACTCCCCAACAAATCCCGCCGTGCCGGGCAGGCCGCAATTGGCCATCGCGAACAGCAGCGCAAAAGCGGTGAATTTCGGCATGGTGTTGACCACACCGCCATAGCTAGAGATTTCGCGGGAATGCACGCGGTCGTAGAGCACGCCGATGCCCAGGAACATTGCCGCAGACACGAAGCCGTGGCCAATCATCTGCACCAGCGCACCAGACACGCCAAGTTCGTTGAAGATGAAAAACCCCAAAGTCACGAATCCCATGTGCGCGACCGACGAATACGCCACCAGCTTTTTCATGTCCCGCTGGACCATGGCGACCAGACCCACGTAAATCACCGCCACCACCGACAGGGCAATCATCAGCCAGGCCCACTCACGCGACGCATCCGGCGTGATCGGCAGCGAAAACCGCAGAAAACCATAGGCACCGAGCTTCAGCATGATCGCGGCCAACACCGCCGACCCGCCCGTGGGGGCCTCGACGTGCACATCCGGCAGCCAGGTATGGACCGGCCACATGGGCACCTTGACCGCGAATGCCGAGAGAAAGGCGAAGAACAGCAGCGTCTGGGCAGGACCGGCCAGCGGCAGTTTCTGCCACGTCGCGATATCGAAACTGCCGCCAGACTTGACGTAGAGAAAAACCAGCGCCACCAGCATCAGCAGCGAGCCCAGCAGGGTGTAAAGAAAGAACTTGAAGGCCGCGTAAATCTTCCGTGGCCCACCCCAGACGCCGATGATGAGGTACATCGGAATCAGCGTGGCCTCGAAAAACACGTAAAACAACATGCCATCCAGCGCGCAGAACACCCCGATCATCAGGCCGCTGAGGATGAGGAAGGCCCCCATGTACTGATTGACTCGCCGGGTGATCGCCTCCCAGCCGGCAATCACCACGATGACATTGATGAAGGCCGTCAACAGGACGAACCACAACGAAATGCCATCCACGCCGAGGTGATAGTTGACGTTGAAGCGCTCGAACCAGACGCTCTTCTCGACAAACTGCATCGCCGCGGTGTCGGCGTGGAACTGACCGTACAACGGAATCGTCACCAGGAAACTGGCCACGGCGCCCACGAGGGCCATCCAACGCACAGCACCCGCGTTCTCATCACGCCCGAGCGCCAGCAGCACAGCCCCAAATGCGATGGGCATCCAGATGGCAAGACTCAACAACCCCATTTGCATCTTCCTCTTATTTGTTGAGCCAGACGAAATACGTCATGAGCGCAAAGACGCCCAGAATCATCATCAACGCATAGTGAAAAAGGTAGCCGGTCTGGAACCAGCGGACCACGCCAGATATACGCCCAACGATCTTCCAGGATCCATTGACGACCAGGCCGTCGATCACCGCTTGGTCGCCCAGCCGCCAAAGGCCCGCGCCCAGAAGCCGTGCGCCACGCGCCAGCACGGCCTCGTTGAACCAATCGAGGTAATACTTATTTTCAAGCAGTCGGTACACGGGGACGGCATGCTTGCGCACTGCCGCGGGCAGCGACGGGTTGACCATGTACATGTAGTAAGCCGCCCCCACCCCCGCGAGTGCCAGCCAGCACGGCGCCGTGGGCAAGGCATGCACCGCCATCTGCAGCGGGCCATGGAAGGCCTTGGCCAAGGCTCCCATCGCAGCATGGGCCTCCGGATTGACGAAGATGGCATCCTTTAAAAAATCGCCGTACAGCATCGGTCCGATGGCAAGATAGCCGATGACCACCGAGGGGATCGCCAAGAGGATCAACGGCACCGTCACCACCCAGGGCGATTCGTGCGGAAGGTGCCCAGTGTCATGTCCGCCGTGATGGCCCCCAGCATGATGCGCATGCGGATTCTGGTCGTAGCGTTCCTTGCCATGGAACACCAGGAAATACAGGCGGAACGAGTAGAACGCTGTAATGAAAACCCCTGCAAGGACGGCAAAACTCGCGAAACCAGCGCCCGGAAGATGGCTTTCGTGAACCGCCTCGATGATGCTGTCCTTCGAATAGAAGCCGGAAAACAAGGGCGTGCCGATGAGCGCCAAGGTCCCGATCAGGGATGTCAGCCAGGTGATCGGCATGTACTTGCGCACGCCACCCATCCAGCGGATGTCCTGGTTGTGGTGCAAGCCCATGATGACCGAGCCGGCCGCCAGGAACAGCAGCGCCTTGAAGAAGGCGTGCGTCATCAGGTGGAACACCGCCACCGAGTACGCCGAAGCCCCCAGCGCCACGGTCATGTACCCGAGCTGCGACAGCGTGGAATACGCGACCACGCGCTTGATGTCGTTCTGGATGATGCCCAGGAAGCCCATGAACAGGGCGGTGATGGCGCCAATCACCAGCACGAAGTTCAACGCCGTGTCGCTCAGTTCGAACAGGGGCGACATCCGTGCCACCATGAAGATGCCGGCCGTCACCATGGTGGCGGCATGGATCAGGGCTGAGATCGGGGTGGGGCCTTCCATCGAGTCCGGCAGCCACACGTGCAGGGGAAACTGCGCGCTCTTGCCCATGGCGCCAATGAACAGGCAAATGCAGATCACGGTGACCAACATCCAGTCGGTCCCGGGGAAATTCATTTTCCCGAGTTCCCCCGCCTTGGCGAAGGCTTCGGTGTAGTTCAAGGTGCCGGCATAGGCGGCGAGCAGGCCAATGCCGAGGATGAAGCCGAAGTCCCCCACTCGGTTGACGAGGAAGGCCTTCATGTTGGCGAAGATGGCACTTGGCTTGTTGAACCAGAAACCGATCAGCAGATAAGACACCAGGCCCACGGCCTCCCAGCCGAAGAACAGTTGCAGCATGTTGTTGCTCATCACAAGCATCAGCATGGAGAAAGTGAACAGGGAGATGTAGGCAAAGAACCGGTTGTAGCCGTCGTCCTCCTCCATGTAGCCGATGGTGTAGATATGCACCATGAGCGAGACGAAAGTCACCACGCACATCATCATGGCCGTGAGTCCGTCGACAAGAAACCCGATTTCCATCCTGAGACCGCCCGCCACCATCCAGGTGTAGATGGTCTCGTTGAATCGCGCCCCATCCAATGCCACGCTCTTGAGCGTCCCGGCGGAAAGGATGAAGGCCAACAGCACCCCGAGAATGGCCAGTGCATGCGCGAGCCGGCGGCCGATGAAATTGCCCCCGAAACGCGTCCCTGGAATGCCCGCGAGCACCGCGCCGGCGAGAGGCGCGAGTGGCACGGCAAGCAATGTCGATGCAGAAAGGGTTTGACTCATATTGATTTTGATGACCCGGGTTTCAACCCTTGAGCGTGTTGAGTTCGTCAACCTGGATGCTTGACTTGTTGCGGAACAACAGCACCAGGATGGCAAGGCCAATCGCCGACTCGGCAGCGGCGACCGTCAGAATGAAGAACACGAAAACCTGGCCATGCATATCGCCCAGATAGTGGGAAAACGCGACGAAGTTCATGTTGACCGCCAGCAGCATCAATTCGATGGCCATCAACAACACGATCAGGTTTTTTCGGTTCAAGAAAATGCCAATGACCGCCAGCGCGAACAACATGGCGCCCAGAGAAAGGTAGTGCCCCAGGGTCAATGTCATGCCTTGTTCTCCTCTGTCGCCTGTTCACTGTCGGTCCGCCGCTTCGTCGAAGCCAGCTTGACGATTTGCAACCGATCGCTGGCGCGCACGCGCACCTGCTGCGAAGGATCGACGCGCTTGCTGTCCTTGCGATGACGCAGGGTCAGCGCAATGGCGGCGATCATCGCCACCAGCAGGATGGCCGCCGCGACCTGAATGGGGTACAGGTATTCGGTATAGAGCAGTCGACCAAGCGCATTGCTGTTGGAGAATGCCTGCCCACCTTGACCGCCCGCCAGTTCCGTCGCCGCAGGGCGCATTTCCTCCGTGCCACGAAAGCCTCCCATCAGGACCGCGGCCATCTCCAGCGCAATCAACGCCCCAATCAGCGCGGCCAGGGGAAACTGTCGCCAGAACCCGCGCCGCAGGCTGTCGATGTTGATATCCAGCATCATCACGACAAACAGGAACAACACCATGACGGCACCGAGATACACGAGCACCAGCGCAATCGCAAGAAATTCCGCTTTGAGCAGCAGCCATATTCCGGAAGCCTGAGAGAACGCAAGCATCAGGTACAGCACGGCATGCACCGGGTTCCGCGCCGTGATCACCCGAAAGGCGGCAAACAGCAGTACCACCGAAAAAAGATAGAAAAAGCCCGTCTTGACGTCCATGGATCGGTTCTTTACTTAATGTGTGCGCGACGGCTGGAACACTTCAACGGTACTTGGCATCGGCTGCCTTGGCCGCGGCAATCTCGGCCTCGTAGCGTTCACCCACGGCCAGCAACATGGGTTTGGTGAAGTAAAGATCACCGCGCTTTTCCCCGTGGTACTCCAGAATGTGCGTTTCCACAATGGAATCAACGGGGCAGCTTTCCTCGCAAAACCCGCAAAAAATGCATTTGGTCAGGTCGATGTCATACCGGGTCGTGCGGCGTGAACCATCGTCCCGAACACCGGACTCGATCGTGATGGCCATCGCCGGACATACCGCCTCGCACAGCTTGCAGGCGATGCAACGCTCCTCGCCATTCTCGTAGCGCCGCAAGGCGTGCAAGCCCCTGAATCGCGGAGAAAGTGGCGTTTTTTCCTCGGGGAACTGCACTGTCACCTTGCGACGGAACGCATAGCGCCCCGTCAGGGCCATGCCCCGGAACAGTTCCACGAGCATGAAGCTCTTCAGAAAATCCCGAACCGAAAATGGAGAAACGGAAATTGCAGCCATGGCGAGTATTCGATCAGTTCCAGATATTCCAGGGTGTCTGCATCCAGACCCCGATGATCAGCAGCCACACCAGCGTGACGGGAATGAATATCTTCCAGCCCAACCGCATGATCTGGTCATAACGGAATCGCGGAAAGGTGGCCCGGATCCAAATGAACATGGACACCGTCAAGAAAGTCTTCAGGCCCAGCCAGATCCATCCTGGAATCGCGTTGAACAGCGCATTGTCCAGGGGCGGCAACCAACCGCCAAGGAACATCAAGGCCGCAAGAATCGACACCAGCCACATGCTCGCATACTCGGCCAGAAAGAAAATGGCGAACCCCATGCCAGAATATTCGACCATGTGGCCAGCGACAATTTCCGCCTCGCCTTCCACGACGTCGAAAGGGTGTCGGTTGGTCTCTGCCACACCCGAGATCAGGTAGACCAAAAACACCGGCAGCAAGGGCAGCCAATTCCAGGACAGAAACGTCCACCCGCTGTCGGCGGCTATGCCCTTGGCTTGTCCGGCGACGATATCGCTCAGGTTCATGCTCCCAGAAACCATGAGCACAATCACGAAGCAAAAGCCCATGGCGATTTCGTAACTCACCATCTGGGCCGAGGCGCGCAGCGCTCCCAGGAAAGGGTATTTCGAGTTGGAAGCCCACCCGGCGATGATCACACCATAGACCTCGATCGACGTGATCGCTATCAGCAGGAGCAGACCGGCATTGACGTTCGCCAGAGCCAGATCCGGTCCGAAGGGAATCACCACCCAAGCCGCAAGTGCAGGCATGATGGCCATGATTGGCCCGAGGAAAAACAGACCCTTGCTCGCTGCGGTGGGCTGGATGATCTCCTTGGTCAGAAGCTTCAACGCATCGGCAATGGGCTGCAACAAACCAAAGGGGCCCACACGGTTCGGGCCGTACCGCACCTGCATGAACCCCAGGAGCTTCCGCTCCCACAGAGTCAGGTAGGCCACCGCTCCCATCAAGGGGGCCAGCACAACCACAATTTTCAGCAAGATCCAGATCACGGGCCAGGCCAGCCCTGCCCACCAGCCCTGTGCAAGCAGGCCCAGGCCGCCGTTGTAGATCGCATCGATCATGCCGTGGCTCCTTCATTCTCCCGACAACCGTCCGCCGTACGCTGCAAGGCGGCGGCACGACGCACGATGCCATCGAGCTGGTAAATGCTCGCCGTGACGGGGGCGCCCTCCGGGGGCGACGGGTCGATCGGCGCATGACTCCTGTTGCTCAGCAGTTCGGCGGGAACGAACTCGGTGCCTCCCGCAAGCCCCGCGCAGGCCCTTGAAAGAATGTCCTGGGAGGATTCACCGTCGAAGCCGGGCAAATTCAGCATGTTGCCGAGCACCCGGAGCACCTTCCACGCTGGGCGGGTGTCCCCAAGCGGCTTGACCACCGCGTGGAATCCCTGGATCCGACCTTCGGCATTGACGAATGTCCCCGACGTCTCAGTGAACGGTGCCACCGGCAGAAGCACATCACTGAACTCAAGATTGGCCTTGAACGGGCTGAGTGTCACCACCATGCCAATCCCCGACAACCCAGCCACCGCGGCGTGACCTGCCGCGGAATCATGGACGGGCTCGTTGTTCAACAAAAGGGCGGCACCCAAGCCACCGGTCAGCATCTGCGAAGCATTGAACCCGCCCGGGCCGGGCATCGCCCCCACCAGCTGGGCACCCACCGTATTGGCTGCCTCGGTCAGATATCCAACCTGCGCCCCCGTGTGCTCGCCAATCCAGTTGGCCAGCGCCAAAATGCTGCTGGCACGCGCGTGATGCGCTGCCGCGTTACCCAGCAGGATAGCCTTGTTCTCACCCCCGTCGAGCAGGGATCCAGCAATCGCCATCGCGACTTCGTTCTTCTGGCCCTCAATGGGCGGGGATATGCCTTTTCGAACGGCGATGGCCGCTGCGATGTCTGCAAGTGCCCCCACCCATTTCCCGGTTTCAGCCACCATCGTGCTCGACACCGGTAGCGCCCAGTCGGACGCCGTCGAGTCAACGCGGCTGACCACGCAACCATGACGGGCAGCCTGCCGGATCCGTTGGGCGAACAGGGGGTGATCTTTGCGCAGGTTCGAGCCCACCACCAAGACGGCATTGAGCCTGGACAACGCCGCAATCGGCATGCCAAGCCAACGTATTCCAGGAGATGGGGTGAAGTCGGCGTGTCGCAGCCTGTAATCAATGTTTTCACTGCCAAGGCCGCGCACCAGCGCATTTGCCAGGTAGAGTTCCTCGACTGTGCAATGCGGGCTTACCAAGGCCCCGCTCGCCCCCGCCCCCTTCTCGGTCCGGACCTGTTCCAAGCCATTGGCCACATACTCCAGCGCCGTCTTCCAGTCCACCTCGCGCCAGTTCCCTCCCTGCTTGATCATCGGCGATGTCAAGCGCCCTTCGCTGTTCAGCGCCTCATAGGAAAACCGGTCCCGATCTGCAATCCAGCACTCATTCACGGCCTCGTTTTCATAGGGAACGACTCGCAATACCCTGCCACTCTTCACCTGAACGATGAGATTTGCGCCCGTTGAATCGTGCGGACTGATGGACTTGCGTCGCGACAATTCCCAGGTTCTCGCCTGATAGCGGAAAGGTTTGCTGGTCAACGCGCCAACCGGGCACAGGTCAATCATGTTGCCCGACAACTCGGAATCGACCGTGCCGCCAACGAAAGTCTCGATTTCCGAATGCTCGCCCCGATTCGACATGCCGAGTTCCATGGCGCCCGCGATTTCCTGGCCGAAGCGCACGCAACGCGTGCAGTGGATGCATCGGCTCATTTCTTCCATCGAAATCAGGGGGCCCACGTCCTTGTGCTGGACGACCCGCTTTTCCTCTTCGTACCGAGAGGAACCTCCTCCATAGCCCACTGCAAGGTCCTGCAGTTGGCATTCCCCACCCTGATCGCAAATTGGGCAGTCGAGCGGGTGATTGATCAGAAGAAACTCCATGACCGACCGCTGGGCCCTGATTGCCTTGTCGCTCCGCGTCCGGACGATCATGCCCTGGGTCACGGGAGTGGCGCAGGCCGGCATCGGCTTGGGCGCCTTTTCCAC